>JABMPI010000392.1 GCA_013203755.1 Bacteroidota bacterium | reverse complement strand
ACCGCATACTGTCTGGAGTTCCCTGTGCCAGTATATTATGGCATAAATTACAATCTTTCGATATTACTTTTCCGGTTTCGGTAGCATGTCTGTCGTTGTGGCAACGGTAACATCCTTCTGATTCCATGTGCCCGATATTATTGGGATAAGCTTTCCATGTTACTTTCATCTCGGGAAAAATATTTGAAGCATATCCTAACTGAATACCATTTATTGCTTCTTCAACTTCCGATTTCCTCTTTGTTAATACATCGGGGTAGCCAGATTCATAGTATTCAGTAACCTGAGTTCTAATGGCAATAAAAGCACTGTCTTTTGTTGGATATTCCTGATTTAAGGCCATCATAGCAATCAGTTTAATCTCAGGTAATGTTTTTGGAATTTTACCTTCGCTCATTAATTTGTCGGTAAAATTTTGTGGCGCATCATAATTGTGTGAAGGACGGTTGTGACAATCCAGGCAATCCATTGTCCTTGTTTCAAGCGAATCAAGTAGTGCCTGCCCCAGTAAATTATCTTCATCAGTAAAAATATTACTTTCCCCGGTTTTAATGTTGGTAAATTTTACCCAGGGAATTATCTGACGATTTGGATCATTTGTTTTATACTCGATTTTAACGTCAGGATTAATATGTTGATGAATTCCTTTAACAAATCCATTGTCAGTCATTTTCGAACTGATTTTAATTTGCATATTTATTATGTTTTCGGTATTTGTTTCATCTGCAAGGAACGAGTGTTTTTCTTTAAGTTTGTGGTCGTAAAATTTATCGGGCCAGTGGCATTGTTCGCAAGTCTCCTGTGCAGGACGCAGATTTACAATTGACGTTGGAATTGGTTTGGGGAATTTTTTGGCCAATACAGAATAAACCTGATACAAGCCCGACATCTTACTTTTTACATACCAGGTTGCACCCGAACCCACGTGACATTTAACACAACCAACCCGCTCGTGTGCCGAACCCTGGAAGGTGGTGTATTCCGGTGCCATTACTACATGACAAAGTTTTCCGCAAAATTCATTGGATTCTGTATAATGAAATGCTTCATAGCTTCCTACGGATGAAATGATAAGTAGAAAAACGGTTCCAAGAATAAATACAGTTGATGCATTTCGGGTAGCTGTATTATTGAAATTTAAAATGGGCCAATTTTTAACCTCACCTTTTTCTTCGGCTAATTTAGCGCTGCGCCTGTTAATTCTCATTCCTATAGGAATTAAAACTAATCCGAAAACCATAAATCCAGGCAATACGATATAAATAAATAGCCCTATATATGAACCCCCAAAACTAAACAACGTACTTAAAACAAGTAGTGATAAAATTGAGGCCAGATTAAAAACAGCCAAAATCGCCCCGGTAATAGAGATCCAATTTTTTATTGAAGAAGGTAATTTCATGTCTTAAATTTTAGTAAAGCTTATAATTAAGATTTAGGTGGCAAGTTTGCAAAAAGAGTCTAATTATTCAATATGTTTTGCTAATTTATAAGTCTTCTATATATGGCTTTTTTTTATGAAATAATGTTCATTGTTTAGGTTGAAACAGGTCAATGAATACTAATTTCAAGTAGTTGTAAAACGCCGGTATGAGTTGAATGCTGGGGCGTTGCCCTGTTTTCTAATAAAACTATATTGCAAAGAAAAAGATGATTAATTCACGAAAATATAATTGTGTAATTGGTGGGCAAAATGACTTAAGAATTTGAAAGAAGAATTGGACGCAATTTTAAAATGCGTATTTTGGAATTAGTAACTCAGAAATGTAGTATTTACAAGCAATTACCGGAGTTTGTTTAGTTTTATTTTAAACATACTCCGGTAATTAAAATTTACTAATGAATGTTTTTATTCTATAGTTTAAAGCTAATTTTATATCAATGCGTCAACAAAGAGTAAATAATTAAAGCCACCAGAATTAAACCTGTAAACAGGAATATAAATCCAAAGAATCTTACCCAGCGCATTTTTTGTTTTGAGTAATCTTTTTCAACCATAACAGATTTTAATTTTCCCGATTTTTCAAGTTCCTCAAATTCACGTGGACGATCGTCTTTGTATTCTTCAATAGGCACATGTCCTGTAAAAATCACGGTATCCATAGGGAAAGATTCGGGGCGAATGTGTGTATTAAAGAAATGGATGGTAAAAATAAATCCAACAGCTAATAAAGCTTCATCGCTATGAATTATTTGAGCAATATTAATTACCCAACCCGGTAATAAGGTCGTAAAAAATACAGGAAACCAAAGTATTAAACCGGTTGACCCAATTACAATTACACCCCAGAAAACTGCCATATAATCAAATTTTTCCCAATACGTCCAACGTCCGTATTCCGGACGAGGCCCTTTCCATACAAACCATTTTATTGTTGCCCAGAAATCTCTGATGTCCTGACGATTAAACATTAGCGAATTACTGCCAAAAATAAAAGAACTAAATTTTACTTTTTTCTTGACTTTTATTCGAAGCAAATTTACAACGTGATATCCAAAATATCCGAAAGTTATTACAGCAGCAAAGCGATGAATGGTACCTGCTACGTGCGCTCCGCCAATTAATTTAGCCAAAGCTTTTGCCCAATCCATGTAAGCAAATTTCAATATCATTCCTGATAAGGCCAACAATAAAAAGCTAACTATTACAAAAATATGGGTAATCCGGTTGCTTCGGCTGAATCGTCGAACATAAATTTGTTTCCCAGGTTTGTGTAAATGTTTTTTCTTTTTATTATTTCGCATTGCAGCAATTGAACGTGGTATCCACAATAGAGTATGAAGTCCAAAAAATAGAAATACACTGATTAACAGACCTGTCATTGCCCAGAAAGTATAAAACAACCACGGAAATTTATCTTTATTGTTATGCGTAGCATGTGATAAATATCCTGTAAATTTTATATTTGCTTCGGTATGACATTTTTGGCAAGTATTAACAATATTGACAGGACTGATTGTTGACTTCGGATTATCTGCTTTATATATATTGTGCGCTCCGTGGCAATCGGAACAACGGGCAGCCTCCAGGTATCCCAACTGGTAAACTTTTCCATGATAGGTTTCCATGTAGGTATCTGCTAAATCACCATGACATTTACCACATTGCATGGTAATCTCAGACATAAACTGGTCTTGATGAACTTCTGTTATCTGATGTGCAGAATGACAGGTTTCGCAAGTAGGGTATTTTATCTCTTTATCACTAAACTTATACGAATGGTCGCTGTCCATGTATGTATTATAAATTCCTTTGTGGCAAGTTCCACATGTGGCAGCTAAGTTCTCAGGATGAACAGAAGAACGCTTATCCGATTCTTTCAGCATAAAATGCGTAGTATGGCAATCGGTACAAACAGCAGTTGAAAGCAACCCTTTTTCGTTAAGGCTTTTACCGTGAACACTACTTGAATAATCAAAGAATGCATCCCTTTCCTTAAGATCAGTCCCTTCCACAGCCATACCATCTTTTCGGTGACATTCTCCGCAAAGACCAGGTATTGCTGATCGAAATACCGGTGAGGTTTCGTCTTCTTTACTTTTTACCAGATGCGTACCATGGCAATCGGTACAATAAGGTGCATTTTCGTGTTTTGCAAAATAGGCTTGTCCATGCCCACTTGAGAAATAAATATCCGATTCTTCAGCATGGCAAGCAGAACAATCGATTTTACCAGCTGTTTCGCACGGACGTTCTAATTTTGCAGTAACATCAGAATGGCATTTTACACATGTAATGTTTTTATGAGAAGAAATAGCCAAATCTGAAAGGTCAACATCAAGCGAAATCGTATCGTTATCTACAATCATATGAAGGTTCTGATCTTCATGGCATTTTAGACACGTTTTATCTGAAATTGAAGCGGTAATATTCTGTCTTTCAACTTTGTGTGGAGGGTGGCACGAGGTACACGCCGGAATTGCGCCCGGTTTCTTCTCCCACTGCTCTTTGTTAATTACTTTGGTATGAACATCCTCGATTCTTGCATGGCATTTCATACAAGTACCGGCAATGTTCTTTGCCGAAATACTGGAACTTAAGCTTGTATGTGGCAAAACCAGATGATTTCCATGGCAATCGTTACATGTGGCTGTAACAATCAAACCACTTTTAAACAGGCCTTGCCCGTGAATACCCTGACTGTAATTTTCAACAATATTGTGTTCTGTAATGTTATATTCCCTTGAAACCGGCGCGCCCTCTGTATGCCACGTGCCGCACAAACACGGAATATTCATTTTATATGTTTTGGAGTCCGGATTAGCAGCACTTATT
>JABMPI010000391.1 GCA_013203755.1 Bacteroidota bacterium | reverse complement strand
CATAAAAACAAAAAACTATTAATCTTAATCGCAATCATTGCAGGAACTGCTTATATTTCTGTTGCTAAAAAAGAGATGAAGTTTACAGAAAACATGGGCACATTTCCAGGCTATAAAGTTGAACCCGCAAAGAAAGAACCTGTTTTTTGCAGGCGCCATTTTTAAGGGGGCAATACTGAGCTAAAAGATTTTGCAAAAACAACTGAAAAACATTTATTTTATGAGAACAATTATTTTATTTATTCTGGCGCTGATCACCTTATCAGCTTGTAATATGGAAGCATCACGGAAGGTAGTTTTACTCGACGAAGACTGGCAGTTTATAAACAAAGAAGTTGAAAATGGTCAGCAAGCTAAAATAAGTACTGAAGGCTGGGAAACAGTTAGCGTTCCTCACGACTGGGCAATTTCTGGTGAATTTGACGAATCCATCGATGCACAAGAAACGATGGTAATTGAAGATGGTGAACGTGTCCCGAAATTCAGAACAGGTCGCACTGGCGGTCTTCCACACATAGGAATTGGCTGGTATCGAAAAGCCCTGGATCTTCCTTCAACATTAAAAAACAAGCGAATTCATGTGGAATTTGATGGTGCTATGAGTCACGCCAAAGTGTATCTTAATGGCGAATTTGTAGGTGAGTGGCCATACGGATATGCTTCTTTTGGTTTTGATATTACCGACCATGTTAATTTTGGAGGTGAAAATATCCTGGCTGTTCGACTTGAAAACCCAGCTTTTTCATCACGCTGGTATCCCGGAGCAGGAATTTACCGGAATGTACGAATGGTAGTCACTAATCCGGTTTTTGTAAAACAATGGGGAACTTACCTTACTACTCCTGAAATTAAAGATGGAAAGGGAACTGTAAATCTTAAAACAAGGGTTTTAAATCAATCAGGGGAATCTAGAAAAGTAAGGGTGGAAACCCAAATTATTTCCCCCGCTGGTGAAAGCCTTGCAAGCATTTCTGATGAAATCGATTTAGATAATGAATTAACGGTGGAGCAAAATCTGGATGTTCCTATACCTAAATTATGGTCATTGGAATCGCCAACAATGTACAAAGCAGTAACAAGAATTTTTGACGATAAAAAAGAACTGGATAAATATGAAACTCCCTTCGGATTTCGATATTTTGAGTTTACCAATAACGAAGGTTTTTACTTAAATGGCGAGCGTGTTCAGCTAAACGGTGTTTGTTTGCACCACGATCTAGGACCGCTTGGCTCTGCTGTTAATCTGTCTTCGTTGAGGCACCGCATGAAATTATTGCAGGAAATGGGATGCAACTCCATTCGTACCAGTCACAATCCGCCAACACCCGAAATGCTTGAGTTAGCCGATGAGATGGGATTTCTTATTCTCGACGAAATTTTTGATGAATGGAGATTGGCAAAAACGGAAAACGGGTACAACACACTCTGGGATGAGTGGGCAGAAAAGGACATGGTGGCATGGATTCACCGCGATCGCAACCATCCGTCTGTAATTGCATGGAGTATTGGAAATGAGATTCGGGAACAAGGAGCAGAAGACGGATTGGAAACCTGTAAGTTTTTGGTTGATATTTGCCACCGCGAAGACCCAAGCCGTCCAACCACAGCAGGGTTTAATAACTGGCGCGGTGCTATCAATAATGGTTTAGCCGATGCTGTTGATTTACCGGCCTGGAACTATAAACCTCAATTTTATACTTCTATTCATAAGGAACATCCTGATTGGACCATGTACGCCAGCGAAACAGCTTCAACGGTTAGTTCGCGTGGCGAATATTTCTTCCCTGCAGAAGTAAAAGTGATGTACACCCGCGAGCCCTATCATTCGAGTTCATTCGATTTGGAATATCCGTCGTGGGCCACTTCTCCCGACCGCGAATTTGTTGCACAGGATTCATTAAAATTTATGGCTGGCGAGTTTGTCTGGACCGGTTTTGATTACCTTGGAGAACCAACACCTTACAATGTGGAGTGGCCTTCCAGAAGTTCTTATTTCGGAATTATCGATTTATGCGGAATTCCAAAAGACCGTTACTTTTTATATCAAAGCCAGTGGACCGACAAAGAAGTGCTTCATCTTTTGCCTCATTGGAATTGGACTGCAGGACAAAAAGTTTCGGTACATTGTTACACAAGTTTCGATAAAGGGGAATTATTTCTCAATGGAAAAAGTTTGGGTGTACGTGAAAAAGATCCTGCAAATTTATACACAACCTACCGTTTGGTTTGGGATGATATTACTTACGAACCCGGTGAAATTAAAGTAGTTACTTTGGATGAAAACAATAATCCGCTAAAAGAAGCTGTAGTGAAAACAGCGGGTGAACCGGCAAAAATTGTATTGGAAACAGACCGTAATCAAATTCTTGCCGACGGGAAAGAACTGGCTTTTGTAACCGTATCGGTTGTCGATGAGAATGGAACACTTTGTCCGCAGGCTAACAATTTAATTCAATTTTCAACTGAAGGAGAAGGTTCCATTAAAGCAGTTGGAAACGGAGATCCCACCAGCCTGGAATCATTTGTAAAACCTTTCCGAAAAACATTTAACGGAAAATGTATGGTACTCGTTCAGTCCTCAAAAACAGCCGGTGAATTTACTTTGAAAGCGGAAAGCGAAGGATTGGAAGCTCAGGAAATAATAATAAAAACAAGTTTGTAAAACAAAACTCTAATGAAATACTCATTTAAAAAAATCGTCGGATTATTGCTTCTGGCTATAATAGTCCCTTCATGCTCAACACAGGAAAAACCTAACATTATTGTCATATTTACTGATGATTTAGGATACGGAGATGTAGGAGTATTCTTTCAGAATCAACGAGCACAAGAAAAAGGATTTCCTGCAGCTTATACACCAAAACTTGATAAACTGGCAGAACAGGGAGTTAAACTCACTCACCAGTATTGCGCGGCACCGGTTTGCGCCCCATCGCGGGGATCATTATTAACAGGACGCAGTCAGGGGCATGCTAATGTTCGGGATAATCAGTTTGATAAAGCTCTGGAGGATAACCATACACTGGGAACCGTTATGAAAGAAGCCGGTTATTCAACGGCGGCTTTTGGGAAATGGGGACTGCAGGGTGATACAGAGAATATTCCGGATTGGCCCGCACATCCCAACAAACGCGGGTTTGATTATTACTACGGGTATATCCGACACCGGGACGGACATGAGCACTACCCTAAAGAAGGGATTTACAGAGAAAGCAAAGAAGTGTATGAAAATTACACCAACGTTGCTAATGACCTGGATAAATGTTACACTGCCGATTTATGGACAGCCGCCGCAAAAAAGTGGATTGTTGAACAAAAACAAAACAATGACAAAAACAAACCGTTTTTTGTCTATCTGGCTTTCGATACTCCCCACGCAGTGCTCGAACTTCCCACGCAGGAATATCCGGAAGGAGGAGGCTTAGAAGGTGGATTACAATGGATTGGTGAACCTGGTCATATGATTAATACGGCATCTGGTGAAGTCGATTCCTGGATTCACCCCGATTATGCAAACGCAACTTACGACGACGATGCAAATCCGTCTACGCCGGAAGCAAGCGGGCCTGATGGGTATAAAAGATACGCCACTGATACACGAAGAATTGATGACGCTGTTGGAGATATAGTCCAATTGCTGAAAGATTTAAAAATCGATAAAAATACCATGATTGTTTTTGCTTCAGATAATGGGCCATCTATGGAATCATATTTAAAACAAGATTACAGTCCCGAATTTTTTAAAAGTTATGCCCTGTTTGATGGGATAAAACGCGATTGTTTTGAAGGTGGAGTTCGCGTTCCTGTAATCGCCTGGTGGCCGGGAAAAATTCCTGCTGGCCGAATTCTGGAAACGCCTAGTGTATCGTACGACTGGTTACCAACTTTTGCCGAAATGGCAGGAATTCCTGCTCCGGCTTTAAGCGATGGCACTTCATTGTTACCTTCTCTTACAGGGATTGGCGAGCAAAAAGAAGGACTTGTTTATATTGAATATTTTAATGGTGGTATAACGCCCAAATATTCTGATTTTACAAGTGAGCGTCAAGGACGAAAACGTAATCAGATGCAAATGATCCGTTTGGGAGATTTGGTTGGTGTTCGTTACGATATAAAATCACATAACGATAATTTTGAAATTTACAACGTGATGATAGATCCACAGCAAGCCAATGATCTGTCCACACTTCCGGAAATGGCCTCAATTCAGCAAAAAATGAAGGCAAAAGTTCTTCAGTCAAGGCGTCCGGATGATTCTGCACCACGTCCCTACGACAAAGCTTTAATTCCAGCTGTGGAAGTATCTAATCCAGCTCAAGGGATTAAATGGAGCACTTATAAAGGAGAATTCCCATGGGTTCCTGAAATTAGTTCGTTAGAACTTGCTGAATCAGGTGTAACAGACAAACCTGTTTCTGAAATTGGCTCAATTAAAGAAAATAAATTAGTCTATTATTCAGGTTATATTCAGGTTCCAAAAGAGGGTGAATATATTTTCTCCCTGGCAACTGGCTCAGCTGCAGTGTTACGCATTCACGATTGTTTGGTAATAGATGAAGATTTTGGCTACTAGGGCGGAACCGTTCATTCAGGTGCAATGATGTTAAAGGCCGGAATGCATCCTTTCAGGCTCTATTATACAATGAAAGAAGATCAAAAAGCAATGCTGGATTTTGAATGGAGTGGTCCTGATTTTGAGAAACAGGCAATTTCGCCCACAATCTTATTTCATGATTAAGAACTTGTAATTAAATACATAAAATTGATCGGGAGGTGGATTTATACTGAAACAAAATTTATTATTGAAATTATAACACTGGTATATTGCGTCATTGCGATCCGTCAGCTGACGGAGAAGCAATCTCATATTTTTACCGGACACTACTGAAAATACTAATTTTTTATACTATGAAATCATATCAAAGCTTGTTTGTTATTCCTTTAATTATTGGAAGTAATTTATTTGGACAGCAAAAATCTGACGAGCTGAGCAGCTCAAAACCAAATATTCTTTGGGTAACCATTGAAGACACTTCACCGCAATTTATTGGTTGTTATGGCAATGAGGATGCCCGAACTCCAGTAATCGATAAACTGGCTGACGAAGGTGTCCGATT
>JABMPI010000390.1 GCA_013203755.1 Bacteroidota bacterium | reverse complement strand
TTACAGTGCCCCGGCATGTTCCATTTCCGATTTTTTAAAGCAACAAACCCGAAATAATAACCTGGAAAGTAGTTACCCGCTTGGACTTAAACCCGCTCCTCTTTGGGAATTATTACCAACTACTGTTGTTAAATCGATGCAAGTTGGGCTGTCCGATTTCATCCGCAAAATGAAAGGTTTTGAAACCGGTAATTTAATAGGATTTGAAAGTAAAACATCGTCACCAATTCAGGTAATTCGCGAAAAAAATGGATTGGTTGAAAACTTCAATAATTTATACATGATTGGTGAAGGAAGTGGTTACGCAGGTGGGATTATTTCCAGCGCTGCCGATGGGATTCGTTCTGCTATGAGTTTGGTTGGTGAATAAAAATTCGAAAGCAAAAATATATGGTCAGCAAATAATTTGTAAACAAGTGGTTAATTAAGTTAAAATTAATTACCCTTTATTTAGAATAATTCTACAAGATACAGTATAAATTATAAATTTGTCGTTCTCAATAAAGCAATTAGAATTATGGCAACTAAGAATTTACCGTTTTCAAAAGAACAAATTGAAAATATAATTGAAACCCACCCCACTCCATTTCATATTTACGATGAAAAAGCTATTCGGGAAAACGCCCGAAGGTTTAAAAAAGCATTTGCGTGGAATGAAGGTTTTAAAGAGTATTATGCCATAAAAGCTGCCCCGAATCCATACCTCATGAAAGTTTTGAGAGAAGAGGGTTTTGGAATTGATTGTAGTTCGGTTGCAGAATTGGAGTTGGCAAAACATGTTGGAATGAGCGGCGATGAAATTATGCTGACATCAAACGACACGCCTGCACACGAATTTCAATTGGCAAAAGATCTGGGAGCCGTAATTAATTTGGATGATATTTCGCACATCGATTTTGTGGAGAAAAATGTTGGGTTGCCAGAGACAATTTGTATGCGTTATAATCCGGGCGATTTAAAAGAAGGTAACTTAATTATTGGTCACCCCGAAGATGCAAAATATGGTTTCACGCACAAACAAATGATTGAAGGATACCGCATTCTAAAAGAAAAAGGGGTGAAACATTTTGGAATTCATACCATGGTTGCTTCCAATGAATTGGCTCCTGACTATTTTATTGAAACGGCGGAAATTCTTTTCAAATTAATTGTTGAGGTTTACGAAAAAACAGGAATTAAAATTGAATTTGCCAACCTTGGAGGTGGAATTGGAATTCCGTACAAACCAGAAGAAACAGCGGTTGATCTGGAATATGTAAGCGCCGGAATTGAAAATCTGTACAACAAAATGATTGTAGGCAACGGTTTAGCTCCGTTAAAGATTTTCTTTGAATTGGGACGCTCAATTACCGGACCTTACGGATATTTGGTTTCGAAAGTGAGACACATAAAAAATACCTATAAAAGTTTTGTTGGATTGGATGCGTGCATGGTAAATTTAATGCGCCCTGCATTGTACGGTGCGTACCACCACATTACTGCTTTGGGCAAGGAGAATAACGCGGCAACAGAAAAATACGATGTAACAGGTTCGTTGTGTGAAAACAACGACAAATTTGCCATTGGCAGAATGTTGCCGGAATTGGAAGCAAACGACATTGTAGTAATTCACGATGCAGGAGCACATGGTCATTCAATGGGTTTTAACTACAACGGCAAACTAAAATCGGCCGAACTATTACTTCGCGAAAATGGCGATGTTGTAGAAATTCGCCGCGCAGAAACCATCGAAGACTATTTTACTACCCTCGACTTTGATGGATTAGTAGATTTTACGGTTTAACTCTAACTGGTCTGTGCAAGAAAACGCCAAATACTGCGTTACTCTTGTTTTTGAAACAGTCATTTACAAGAAGTAAACTCCTTAGGTTCAAAAACTTCGAAAGCCTTGTCTTTGACGCTTTCTTATCAAAGATTTATAAATTAGATACTTTTCTTGCTGACACTAACTGTCAAAAAATATTCAAAGGCCGGGTTACATTACCCGGCCTTTTTTGTATTTTTGTTTTATTTGAAAGAGTTGAAGTTTTATTAAAATTCAGCGATATGAAGGAGTTTATTTATGAACTGAAAAGAATAATTAATGATGATGTTTGAAAAGGTCGGGAACTAAAACCTAATCCTTTTCGTAATTAACAAAAACTACTTATCATGAAAATAGGATTTGATGCAAAACGTGCCTTTTTAAATGCTTCCGGCTTGGGAAACTACAGCCGAAATACGTTAAATGCTTTGCTTAGCTATTTTCCTGAAAACAATTACACTTTGTTTACACCGGAAATTAAAAAGAAGTTGTTCTCCAATTATTCAGAATTCGATATTATTTCGCCCGACAGTTCGCTTTCAAAAATATTTAATCGTTGTGGAGAAGTTTTTCATTAAGTGGGCAATTGCAAAAGCATAAACTGGATCTTTTTCATGGATTAAGCAACGAATTGCCTGATGGTATTCATAAAACCGGTGTTCCGTCGGTAGTTACTATTCACGACCTGATTTTTATGCGATTCCCACAGTTTTATAGATCTATCGATCGCAAAATTTACGGTCAAAAAGTAAAATATGCATGTTCTTCGGCAAACAAAATAATTGCTATCAGCCAACAAACTAAAGACGATATTATTAAATATTTTCAAATTAATCCTGAGAAAATTGAAGTTATTTACCAATCTATTTCAACAAAATATTTTGAACAACATTACACTGAGAACTTACTTTCAAAATATAATCTTCCTGAAAAATATATTTTGTCGGTTGGCAGCATTGAACATCGAAAAAATCAACTTTCAATACTAAAGGCACTTTATACTGCACAACTCGATGTTACTGTAGTTTTTGTTGGAAAACCAACCTTGTATTCAGCTGAACTATTAAAGTTTATCACGGAAAACAAAATGGAAAATCGGGTTAAATTTCTGAATAATATTTCGAGAAAAAATTTAGCCGGACTTTATCAAAGAGCGATTCTGTCGGTTTATATTTCTCTTTTTGAGGGATTTGGATTGCCAGTTATTGAGTCGATGGCCAGTGGCTGCCCGGTAATTACTTCTAATGTTTCGTGTTTGCCGGAAACTGCAGGAGATGCCGCCATTTTATGCGACCCTGAAAATATCGCAGAGCTTGGTGATTGTATTAAAAAGCTTATGGAAGATAATAACTTTAGAAATGAAATGATTCAAAAAGGTTTTAAACGGGCAAAACAATTTCACCCCGAAAAATATTCCCAAAATTTGATTTCTTTGTATTCAGAAATTCTATCCAAATAAGCAATCTGATTAGGATAAACAATTAATACCAATTAAACATCAAAATGAGCGATAAAAATTGTTTTAAAATGTATTTGGTATAACGGAAAGCAAAATGCACGACGATTTAAAAAAAGCAGTTGAAGTATTAAAAAGTGGTGGTGTAATTTTATACCCAACCGACACGATTTGGGGAATTGGTTGCGATGCCACAAACCCGGAGGCAGTTCAGCGAATTTATGATATCAAACATCGCGAAGACTCAAAAAGCATGTTGGTGTTAATGAAAAATGCAGCTTTGTTGGAACGTTATGTTGACGATGTTCCGGAAGTTGCGTGGGACCTGGTTGAAATTAGTACAACTCCTTTGACCGTAATTTATCAGAATGCTAAAAACCTGGCACCTAATTTAATTGCCAAAGATGGTAGCATTGGAATCCGTTTCACCAAAGAGAAATTTACCTGCAATTTATTACAACGCCTTCGCAAACCTCTGGTTTCAACTTCGGCAAATATAAGTGGCGAAAAATCTGCTGCCATTTTCGATGAAATTTCGGACGAGATAAAAAGTCAGGTAGATTATATTGTGGAATACCGCCAGAACGATACAACTGTGGCGCAGCCTTCAAGCATTATTAAGTTAGGCTCTGGCGGTAAAATTGAAATTATAAGGAAATAAAAAAACTACTCCAATTTCGAAGCAGTTTTTCTGTATTCTCCTGATACTATTTCTTATCTTTTAAAATGTCACGAATTTCAGCTAATAAAACTTCTTCCTTCGAAGGAGCAGGTGGCGCAGCTGGTTTAGCTTTTTCTTTGATTTTGCAATTATTCTAACTACCATAAGAATTGCAAAAGCAATAATAACAAAATCAACAAGGATATTAACAAATGCCAATGAAATAATAAACTGAATTATTCTGTTTTGAAAATATTTTTTACGAAGGACAACCTGATTGGTTAGTAAGAAATCATTACTGTTCCTTTTTCTACTCTTCCAGTTCCCAATTCTAATACATAAACATAATTACCTGCGGGCAAACCAGTCAATTGTCCGATTGTCCATTTGTGTTCGGAAATACCCCACCACCAGGCATCCTGATTAGAACCCCAATAATCTAAATTACCATAATGGTCTTTCTCAAATAGTTTATTTCCATTCCTATTGAAAATCATCAGATTTGCTTCCGGATAACGTTGGATACAAAGAATCTGGAAGAAATCGTGAACATTATCACCATTTGGAGAGAATCCTTCAGGAATAAATAGTTCGCAGTCTAAGGTTTTATCCAAATATTCCGGGTAACCGTCTAAGTCAAGGTCATCATTACTATAATCTCCATCATTATTTAAGTCTTCATTTTTAGTTAAGAAATCGTCATTTTCATCGTTTATATCACGCCAATCCCTTGTTCCATCCTGATCGAAATCTTGAAGAGGAGAATTACTTCCCAGTGCGTTAAACGGATCATTCGGATCATTCCAACCAAACACAGTGTCATAAATATCATCTAATCCATCTCTGTCGGTA
>JABMPI010000389.1 GCA_013203755.1 Bacteroidota bacterium | reverse complement strand
TAAACGATGACGCCAATGTTTTTGCCAACTATTCCCGTGGACGACGACCTAATGTTTTACAGTTTACGTCGACCGGAGAGAAGGAGATTTTAGATGCTGAAATATTAAATAATTTTGACGCAGGATTTAAAGCTTCATTTTTATCACGGATTTTTATTGATGCTGTTGGGTTTTATCAGAAATACAAAGATTTTCAAACCAGTGCATGGATAGCGGACACTGAATCGGGCGAGTTTAACTACAAAGTAAAAGACGGAGGAAGAGCCACATCCTACGGAGCAGAAGCAAGCGTAAAAGTTGCAATAATTAAACAGCTTGATATTTTTGGAAACTATGCGTGGCTGAATGCCTCCTTCGATTCAACCGACGTGGATGGTTTGACCCAGGTTTATTCTGGAAACAGTTTCCGTTTATCGCCAGAGCATAGTTTTACTTTTGGATTTAATGCCCGAACAAACCTTACACCTAATATTAAATTGTTTGTTACACCTTCGTATTCATACAAAACACAGATGTATTTTGAAGATGCCAACACAGCAGGTTTGGAACAAGATGCTTACGGTTTGCTAAATATTAACGGAGGTTTGGAATTAGCGGAACCCAATATGATTCTTTCGGTTTATGCAACTAATTTATTAGACGAACAATTTGTTACCAGCGGGGGTAATACGGGTAGCTTATTTGGCATTCCTACTTTTGTACCGGGTGCTCCAAGAATGTTTGGTGCGAAGTTGAGCTGGAAGTTTTAGCGGGTGATGCGGTTTCCAAACCGCATTAAAAATATAAGGAAGTAGAATTAAATATAAGGAAAACGGGCGCTTTGGAAACCGCCGCACCGGAAAAAGAAAAGCCCGGAGAGCCGGGCTTAACATTTAACCTATAATAATTTCGCGGTGATGCGAAAACTACTTCATATCACGAACTTTTATATTCTTTATTCCAACCAACAATAAGCTTTCCTTCATTTTTTGAATTTGATCTTCTGCAACTCCATCTTCCACATAAATATTGGCATAAGATTTTTCACCAGCCTCACTCATAAACTTCTTTGCCTCTGAAGATACTTCCGAAAAGGGAACTTCTTTATCTGCTGGTTTAATTAATGGGTTTTGCACGCTAACTTTATTCTTATAAAGATATACACGAAACATTGGTAGCGGTGGCGGAGGCGGAGTTACATCCTTTCTTATAATTTCAAGATCTTCAATGTTCCCAAGTTCTGCATAGATTTGGTCTACTCTTTCTTTTGAGCTTGTGGAATAAACAACCAATTCAACTTCTCTTTGTGAACCGTCAACAGGAAGTCTTTTTTCAACTATATTTTTCAATTCTGAAATTTCACAACGTTTTCCATCTACATTAATCCAGGTTGTACTAAACCTTATCGATATTTTTTCGTCTGTTTCCAAATCCTAAGGCAAAACTTCAACTACTTTTGGTGGTGGTGACAATGCAAGCATTACTGTACCTTTTTTCGCAATACCATTGCCAAGCTCTAGAACATAAACATAGTCACCTGCCGGCAATTTGTCTGATTTTTCTTTAGTAACCCTTTTTTCTGAGGTTCCCCGCCACCAGGCATTATCCTTGCCCCAAACATTGTAATTACCATAATTCTCTTTCTCGAACACTTTATTTCCCTGGATATTAAATACCATAAGTTTTGCATCCGGGTATCGTGGGTAGATACCCGCAATCTTGAAGAAGTCGTGAACGCCATCGTTATTTGGCGAGAATCCTTCTGGAATAGACAATTCATCATTAATTTTACGATGATTGCTTTGCCCTGAGAGTTCTGTTGCTTTCATGTCCTTGGCGAAATTCACATGCAAAATTTTGGCTTTTCTGAGAATTTCTTTCAGTTTAGAAATTGCATTTTCAGGAGCCCCAATAAGTACATAAACATTTGAAATTAATTCGTATTTAGTATTATACTCTTCATAAATCCGCTCCCAAAATTCTATTTTTTCAACTACCATTTTTTGTAGTTCTTCCAATGTTATTGGATTGTTCCAGGCAATATTTTGCTCTTTTTTATCCTTAATTGGGTAAACCGTTTCTCCAAAATAATACTCACCTTCCTTATTAACCATTATAAAAATTGGCGGCGGTGGTGGAGGTGGTTTTTGCGTATCAATAGATTCAATTTTTCCGTCTTTTATAATACCAATAGCTTTAGGCGGAGAAGTCTGTGATTTCTTTCCATCTTGTTTATCATCAACAATCCAAAAAACATTTTTCTCCAATATTTTTGCATTCCGAAATACCTCTTTTAATTGGTTTAATTCATTCTCGCTAACATCCTCACTAACGTATACTCTTGCTTTTATCTGGGTATCTGCTTTAAGGTTCTTGTACTCACTCTCCCACTTTTTATACAACTTTTCCCAAGATATTCTTCCGTTATTTAGCTTTTCTTCTAAACTTTTGAATGAATATTTCTTTTTCGACATATAAATTACTCCATCTTTTTCCAAAGAAATCCTGGCAGGTGCCGGTGGTGGTGGCGGCTTAACAGTCCTTTTAGGACTTTCTATTGAAACCCAAATCGGTACAGCCATATTAATGGCCTCCTGTTTTTCATCTTCCAAAGCAAAATAGTCTTCACCAAATAAAATTTGTGCTTTTTCTTTTCGAACTTCCAAGCAAGCTTCGCCGATGCTTCTAAAAACTAAATTCATTTCATCTTCAGATGTGTCTAAATCGTTTCGAAAAGAAATAAATCCCTTTGAGACTTTCTGCTTTCCAATAAATGGAATTTCCTTTTCTTCATAATCTACAACGATTTTTCCATCTCTGTTTTTTCCATATAAAAATCCTTTTACTATCTCCTTAACATTTTCTTTTTCCGCATAAACATTCTCTATCAATAACTGATTTCTTCTATTCATCAAGATCACAAATACATTGTTTTCTTTTCTGGGTGTATCTGGTGACTCTAATTCAGGCTGAAAAAATCCATTCCCTATATTTTCAACTCTCCATCGTTCCAACCACTTTTCAGTTTCATTTTCCTGTGTAAATACAGGAACAAACTCACTCGCTTTTTCAACAAGCATTTCCGGTCGTGCAAATGCTTGTAAAAGCAATAATACTATTGGGATAAATAAAATTAGCTTCACCCCTTTCCACTGTTTTCCATTTTTCTTTTGCATCATTTTTAATCGTTTTAAAATTGGTTTTTGTGTAAAATGATTTGCCATGGCAAAACGTCTTTCGCCCACGGACTTTTGTAAAACCAACAGTTGGTATTGAGTTGCATCGATGCCTTTATTTAGAACGGCCTGGTCGGACTGGAATTCATGTATTAGTTTGAGGTCGTGGCGCAAAAACCACATAAATGGGTTAAACCAGTGCAATGCGGTAAACAGTTCGCAAATAAGTAAGTCTATTGCGTGTAAATGTTTTATATGCGCATATTCGTGTGCCACCACTATTTCTCTGTTTTCAGTATAATCTTTTTCAGAAATTACTATGTGTTTGATGAATGAAAAGGGTTGAATAAAATCTTTTACAACCGCCAAAACTACTTTCCTGAAAGGTTGTTTTTCTGCTCCATTTATAATTTTAAGCACCCGAAATACAGAAATTAAAAATCGAACAAAAAGTGATGAAATAATTAAAAGATAAAATATCAAATATGGGTTTATGGAAATGTGTTTTGTTTGCTGAACTGTTTGAATGTTTTCAGAAACAGGAGACGGAGCAATAAAAACCGGTGCTGCCACTAACTCCCTAAAGACTTCAACTCGCGGAATAACTTCAGCCTCTTGAAGAATAGGAATATCGGCAAAAGGAATTATTGACGAGACAACTAATATCCCCAACAAAACAAAGCGGTTAACCGAATGCATTTTATCGCGGCTCACAGCCAGCTTAAACACAATATAAAAAAGTGCCAAACTAACGGTCGATTTTATGAGGTAGGCAAAAAACGGATTCATTTCGGGTCGTTTTTACTGTTTTCAATGTCGTCTATTAATTTTCGTAATTCGTCGAGCGAAAGGTTTTGCTCTTCCACAAAAAGGGAGACTACATTTTTGTAGGAGTTGTTAAAATATTTATTCACCACACTTCCCAAAGTGTTTTTCCTGTAGTCTTCTTTTGTAATGGCAGCAAAGTATCGGTGGGTATTTCCAAACTGTTCGTGATCGATGTAGCCTTTCTCCTCCAACGCCCGCACCATGGTTGAAAGTGTATTGTAATGCAGCTTCTGGTCGGTGTAGAATTCCTTTAGTTCTTTCACAAACATGGGGCCTTTCTCCCAAAAGAAATTCATTATTTCTTCTTCCTTCTGTGTTAGCTTTTTCATTTTTAGACTTTTATTTATGCGTCATGCTGTCCGTCAGCTGACGGATCAACTTCTTTAATACAGATCCTTAAATGAGTTCTGGATGACGAGTATTGAACCACAAAACAAATATAACTATATTTTTTAGTTCTGCAACTATATTTTATAGTTATAAAACTAGAATGATCAGTTTCTCTATTAATAAAAAGATAAAAACTAATGTTAGAATTGTCGAATCCCCCTGAATCACCCTTTTTCTAAGGGGGACGAAGAAGGGCCGCGTCCTCCTTGGAGAAGGAGGTGGCTGACGAAGGAAGCCGGAGGATTGATTTAAACCACAAAAAAATGCCATCCGTATTTTCCAATATATACGGATGGCATTTTTAAATCCAAAATTCAGCAGGTGAGCCAAAGTCACCTGCTGAACGGCAAGTTACCTGCGGCGACAACCAGCAACCAGCAACCAGCAACCAGCAACCTTTAACGAGTAACTCTCCTCCTACTCTTTCCAAACCGGCATGCGACCTGGAGTGTAAGGAGCATTAATTTTATCCAGTTCAGCTTCCAGTGCTGGAATATCGTTTTCAACAATACGTTTCAACGCTTCCAAAACAGGAGGGAATTCCTCTTTCAAAATTTCATAACCTTGTTTTTCGGTTGATGTAATTCCTGTGGTAGAACTCATGTGAGCGTAAGTTATGTTACCCAACCGATCGTTTAATGCAACTTGTGCCGGAGGTACTTCTTCGCTACTTGCTTTGGCTACAGTACCTTTCATTTTAAAGTTGAGTTCTTCCAACTCTACTCCCAACGCACGTGCTTTATCCATTAATTTCTGACTGGCACCCGGAGTTGAATATATGGCTTGTTTAATGTGTTCCACTTTTGAAGTTACTTCGCCAATCATTTTTCCTGTTCCTACAACTGCAATGGCTAACTTGCTTACTTTTTGTGCAAACTCAACATTCTCTTTGTAGTCTTCAGCAGGCAAAGTTGTATTGTTTAACTTTTTACATGTAAACTCAACCGGGTCAACCAAATTGGTTAGTTCGCCTTCGTGCCAGAGTCGCAAACCTACTTTATAAGTTCCGGGCATGGCCAAAATACCACCGCCGCCACCTCGTCGACCACTACTTTTTTCTTTAACGGGAGTAAAACTTCCGCTAACACTAACGCTTGTTGGCATGGCATAACGTAAGTCCCAGTTAATACGTTTTACACCTTTCCCGGGCGAAGTTGTTAACTGACGAACCGCATTATCGCTGGCATCGTAAATGGTAAAGATTAAATGCGATTTTTCTTGCTGTCCTTCCAGTTGCAATGCTCTCCAACTTGGTTGAGGAATTGGTTGTCCTTCCTTAAACAATTCTTTCTCGGCATCTTTACGCAACTCTTTTTTGGTTTTTGGAGCCTCTTTTAAATAATAGGTAAATGTTGCTCCAAACTCAGGATTTGGCGAAGTAAAATAGGTACTTCCCTGGTTCCCTTTTCCACTGGTTTGAACAAACATCAACGCATCTTTAATTGGGAAAATTGCAGCTTCTTTGTTTTCTAATTCAGCCGAAACCTCGCGTAACGGACTATAATCGTCCATAATATAAAATCCACGGCCGAAAGTTGCAATAACCAAATCGCTTTCACGCTCTTGCATGGTAATATCGCGAACAGGAATAGTTGGCAATCCGGCTTTTAACTGCACCCAGTTTGCACCGTTGTCAATGGTAAAGAAAATTCCAAATTCTGTTCCTACAAATAACAATTCAGGTCGAATAAAATCTTGTGCGATAGTATGAATGGTTCCGTTTTCAGGAAGGTTTCCACTTATTGAAACCCATGTTTTACCTTTGTCGGTACTCTTATAAACATAAGGTTTAAAATCGTCACGTTTCATGTTATCGAAGGTTGCATAAACCACATTCGCATCAAAACGGTCGGCACATAAATCGCTTACATAAGTATATTGTGGAACTCCATCGAAAGATTTTACCTGAATCCAGTCGGCACCATTTTCGCTAATTGAAATAACTCCATCATCGGAACCGGCGTACAGTAAACCTGCTTTAATTTTTGATTCATCTAAAGAAACCAGCGTTCCCCATTGCGATGTTGAAACATCTTTAACCACCGCATCAGACGGCCAGTATTTTCCCATAACCGGGAAACTATTTCTATCCACTTGTGCGCTTAAATCGTCGCTAATAACCTCCCATGTATTTCCGCGATCGTCGCTTTTGAAAACTTTATTAGCTGCCATATACAAACGAGTTCCTTTGTGCGGGCTCACAAACATGGGTGCATTCCAGTTCCATTTATATGTTAACTCACCCTTTCGTTCGCGTGGTTTAACACCAATTCGTTCACCACTTTTTTTATCGTAGCGCGATACGTTTCCATACTGGTATTCGGTGTAAACAATGTCTGGATTTCCAGGTTCGGTTGCCGCCCAAAATCCGTCGCCACCCAAAGTTACATACCACTCGTCGTTAATTACACCACTGCGGCTTGTGGTTTGCGATGGACCACCCATCGAATTATTGTCTTGTGTTCCACCATACACATTATAAAATGGCGCTGCATTGTCAACATGCACACGGTAAAATTGTGTTACCGGCAAGTTCTCTTTGAAATCGAAAGTTGAACCATTGTCCCAGGTTTCGTAGATACCAGCGTCGCCACCAATCATAAAATGTTCAGTGTCTTTTGGGTCAATCCAAATTGCATGGTCATCTACATGGCGACCTTTGGTAGAAATGCCAGTCCATGTTTTTCCGCCGTCAACGGTAACTTTCGAAACTGTTTCAGTAGAATATACTTTGTCCACATCTTTGGGGTCGCACACAATTTCGTTGTAATACTGACCACTAGAGTGGTAACTTCCCATTTTATTCCAGCTTTCGCCTTTGTCTGTCGAACGAAAAAAACCGCCTTTTTTATCCGCAGCTTCCATAATCAAATAGACGTAATTCGGATCAACCGGAGAAACATCAATTCCCATTCCGCCAATATCAACCTTTGGTAAACCGTCCATTATCTTACGCCAGTTTTCGCCACCATCGGTCGATTTATAAACAGCCGATTCCGGGCCACCACCAATTTTAGTGAACGAAGTACGACGACGTTGTTCCGAGGTTGCATACATAACACCAGGATTACAAGGATCTATTTTTACATTGTTCACCCCGGTATTTTCGCTAATTTCCAAAACTTTATTCCAGATTTTTCCGCCGTCGGTAGTTTTGTATAAACCACGCTCCTCGCCCGGGCCCCATGCCGAACCTTCTGCAGCCACAAAAACAATGTCTGAATTTCGAGGGTCAATTACAATTCCACCAATTTGTCGACTCTCTTTCAAACCCATATTCTTGAAGGATTTGCCACCATCGAGCGATTTGTAAACTCCATCGCCATAACCCAAAGCACGCTGATGATTGTTCTCACCCGTTCCAACCCATATTATGTTTGAGTTATTTGGATCCATTTCAACAACACCAATTGCGTAGGAACCATATTTATCAAAAATAGGTTTCCAAGTTGTACCGTTGTTAGTAGTTTTCCATACGCCACCACTGGCAACACCTACATAAAATTCCTTGGTGTTTTTCGAATTCACCGCAAAGTCGGCAATACGCCCGCTACACCACGCCGGTCCAATACTCCGCCATTTTAAACCGCCCACCAGACTACTGCTGATAAACGCTTTTTCCTCCTCTTTTTTCTCCTCCTCTTTCTTTTTTGCAAAAGTCACCGATGTTGCTAAAAACAAGGCAACCAATAAAAGTGTAAGTTTTTTCATCGTATAAATATATTTTTGAATTGATTTTTCATTGTGAAAAATAGTCGGAAGACAGAAGACGGAAGGCCAAAGAATTTTAAGCTACCACACACAATCATCCTTTAATTTGAATAGGTTTTAAATAAGCTGCTGAAAATAGTAATTATATGCTTAGCGAAATAAGACAAAAGTCAGAAACTACAAGAAAATCAGAATTTGAACTTTTATTTTGTTGGAATCTTTGGACTAAAATTCAAAAATGTTTTGATATTCCATTAGTCCGCCCGATAAATCGGACGGCAAAAGATAATGAAGCAATTGAATAAATCTTTTTATCTCCTTAGAACAACTACTTTTTAAAATGGAGGGTTTGAATAACATATGCAGGAAGACATATTATTGGGATTCCCGCGTATGCGGGAATGAAGTTAAAAATTCAAAACACCTTTCAAATTCTTATACCCGGTTTTGCTAACTTTTAATTTGGTTTTATCGTGGAGGATTACCACGTAAGATTCCTTTTCGTATTGTTGAATTTCGTGTATTTCATCGACTTTTACAATGTATGAACGATGGATGCGGACAAAATTTCTCTGATCGAGGGCACCTTCGAAATACTTCATCGTTTTCTGTTTCATGTGGCGACTGGTTTTAGTATAAATCATCACATAATCATCCATCGATTCGATATAACGAACCTGATCAACCGGAATGATATGAATTTTGTGGCGGTCTTTTACTACAATTCTATCCAAAGGTTCTTCTTTCGGGAAATTACTTACATTCTCAGCAACATCGGAAGTTGCCCCCTCTTTCAAAATTTTCTCCGCAACTTTATCAACTGCTTCAAATAACCTATCTTTTGAATAGGGTTTTAATAAATAGTCGGCAGCATTAAATTCAAAAGCTTTTAATGCGTACTGATCGTATGCAGTTGCAAATATAATTTGTGGTTTATGCTCCAGTAATTCAAGCAATTCGAAGCCAGTAATTTTTGGCATTTGAATATCGAGAAATACCAAATCGGGTTTCAACTCATTTATTGTTTTTATCCCTTCGAAACCATTTTCGCATTCAGCAATAATTTCAATTTTGTCGTTATCACTTAAAAACGATTTCATTAAATTCCGAGCCAATTCCTCGTCTTCAACTATTATTGTGCGCAATTTTTCCGACATATTAATTTGTTTTTTGCGGTATGGTTAAAGTTACTGTAAATTCATTATTATTGTCGCTGGTCTGCATAAAATATGGATTTCCATAAATCAATTGCAAACGGTCGCGAATGTTTCGCAAACCAATTCCCTCGCCCTTTTTGCTCTGAACTTCCGCGTCGTATGTATTACTAATTTTAATCTCAAGAAATTCGTTTTCCCGACGACAATGAGTGATTACATCCACCGTTTCTGTTGCCTCGTAAACACCATATTTTATGGCATTTTCATACAAAGGTTGTAAAATCATATTTGGAATTTGGGCACTTAAACAGTCGTCATCAATTTTAAAAATCGGATTTAGTTTGCTACCAAAACGTACCTTTTCGATACTTAAATAAAGTTTATTGTTTTCCAGTTCTTGTTGAAATGTAACAATCTCTTTTTGCTCGTGTTTTAAAGAGTACCGCATTAATTGCGAAAGGTTAATAACCATTTCCTGCGCTTTCCCGGGATCGGTCATTGTAAGCGACGAAATGCTATTTAAACTATTAAATAAAAAGTGTGGATTAATCTGCGATTTTAAAGCATGCAATTCTGCCTCTTTTACCAACGATTTTAACTCACCTTCATTTCTCACCTTCTCTTTAAAACCCTGATAATAATTTACAGCATAAAAAAATACCACATAAATTACGTACAACATGTACCCGCCAAAAACCCGGTTAACTACAACTTTCTCGATCCATTTATCTGCATTTGGGTGAAATAATTTTATAATTACAACACCAAAATACATCCAAATAAAAACAATTATTGAAGCAGCAATTAAATGCGCAAATAAAATGCTGGAAATGCTGTGGTCTTCGAGCGTACTAAATTTTATTACGTACCAAATGGCCGAACCAATTAATGCATAAAAAATAACAAATGTAAATACTTCAACAACTGCAGCACCAAAATCGGCACCATTTGCCAGAGTAGAAATAAGAACCAAAGCAATGGCAGTTGCAAGCCAAAAAACTCCGTAATAAATTGCCAGTCGCGGATTAGTAATAAATGGGTGTTGGAGCTCCATTTTTTTAGAAATGTTTAATTTCTATCGCACCAAATGCGCAGAAACCTTTTACAATTAATGTTTTAGAAGGGTTTGTAACAATCTGATTTAATGTAGATCCGCGTTTATCTGCAAAAGCTCCAAAAATTGCTGTTACTTCGTTTTTTACTGTCCAGTCTGGTGGAACCTTAAAACCACATGCTCCAAAAACACTAACGCAATCTACAACCGCGCCATTTGGCGAAAGCCGTGCCTGACGCATATCGTATTCTGCACCGCCAAACATAGAAGTTGATTTTCCGCCATAAAAATTCTGTGAATCAACAAAAACCTCGCGCCCCCCAAAAACTACAAAATCATCGAAATAATCCAAACGATTACTCGTATTTTCGGTAAGCGGAGGTTTTTCCTGCCTTTGCCGACCATGTGTAACCAGTAGCACAACCCCAATCCCAATTATTAAAAGAGGCCATTTTATCCGAATAAGAAAGTCTGGAATATCGATAAAAGTTGTTGCAAGGAAAAAACCTCCAATAACAATAAGAATTGTACCTGAAGTTTTATTTCCGCCAATAATAGAAAAAATACCAATGCCAATTAAAAGCATTTGCCACGAAATTAAAATGTCGTTTAAGAAATTAGGCATTAACCCTGATCTTTCCATTATCCAAAAAGCTCCGAGAGCGATTAGAAATATTCCAAAGTATATTCTTTTATTTGCCGCAATGTGCTTTTCCATTTGTTTTGAATTTTCTAGTTTCAAATCTATACTTATTAATTCTATATATCAATTAAATAATTCGTGCAACCATTGCCACTCCAATTCCAATCAACAATAGCGGAAGTGCAAACGAGATAGATAAACCCGGAAAGAAAAATATTTTTGGCAAAATAAAAATACCTCCCACAATTACCAAAACTAAACCAATAGAACGTTTTCCTGCAAGTAACACTCCACCTATCAATATCATTATCATGGGCCACGAGAAAACAAAATAACCAATGCTATGAAAAATATGACGCATTGGATAAAATACATTTTCCCATAGTAGCTGTGCAAATTCGAAATGAATACCTATTTTCTTTAGTGTCCAGAAAATTCCAACACCAATTAAAATAAAAGCTAAAACTATTTTTGAATTGTCTTTTTTTGACTCGCTTTTCATAATGAGACACTTTATTAGTTTGCGCACCAAATGTAGAAAAACCTCTTCAAAGACTCAGGTTAACATTCGGTTAACATGGGGTACGAATCGGTAAAAAGATATTTTTGGGTATAAATAAGAAAAGCAGGAATAAATCCTGCTTCTCATTCAACTACTACTCAAACCAAATAGCTTTTCGGTTTTTATACTTGTT
>JABMPI010000388.1 GCA_013203755.1 Bacteroidota bacterium | reverse complement strand
GGCGAATACCATTGTTATGTAATTGGGTACATTCGCCGCAACGAACGCATCTTTCATTTCTCAAGTAAAGATGGAGAAATCTGGCAGCCGGTTGGAGATATAAATCAGCCGGTAATGGATTTAAATGGCTGGCATAATTTCTTTATTCGCCCAGCTTCTGTACTTCCGTTGGGAATTGGATATTTGTTTGCTTACGAAGGTTCCAGTACCCAGTGGTACGATCCCGTGTACAACATCGGAACAGGTTTTGGGTTTACCTTCGACCTGCACAATATTACCGATTTAACCATGGCTTCACCCTTTGTAATTAGCACAACTCCCGGCGATTTTTATACCTGGCGCTATTCCAACTGGCTTTGGGTAGATGGCGAAATATGGGTTTATGCTGAAGTGTCGAATCTTAATAATTCGCACGAAGTAAGGTTGTTTAAAATTAACTTAAAAGAATAGGCGGAATCTATAGATTGCATTCGATGCAATCATAAAAATTAAATCAATAAGAATCAATCAGTAATAAGATAGATGTTTTTTAAAATCCGTGGGGAAGCTTTTCTTTACGGATTTTTTGATTGTAGCTATTGTATCTTTTCAAAAAGCAATTTGAAATTCGGGTCGAGTTTAACAGACTCTACCTCATTTTTAAGTTCAAAATAAAAAGCAGATTTGCTATCAGAAATGTTTAAATTTTCTAATCTTGTTTTGCCACTTTTAAACTGAACCTCAACCTCAAGAGGAAAAGTAAATAAGTATTCAGCTTGCATTTGATTGATTTTTAATGCCAATTTTTTATTTGATTTCTGTTTCCAATCTACTTTTAGTTTCGGATGCCCTGGCTGAAACAACCACTGCCTGAAAAACGAATCCAATTTTAATCCCGATGTTTTTTCCATCACTTCTCGAAAGTCTTTTGTAAGCGCTGTAGAATTCTGAAAATCTATATAATATTTTTGTATCCCTTTAAAAAATACTTCATCACCTAATTTGTTACGTAACATGTGCAAAAACCAACTTGCTTTTTGGTACGAGTTGGCGTTAAGTAATTGGATGTAATTTGTTACCGTTGTATCAATAATTGGAGCCAGATATTTACCTGCATATTTTATTACACGCTCTTTATCTTTCTTTAATCCATTTCGAAAAACCTCTTCTCCATAAAAATTCTGATTGTAAACATGTGTAAAATAGGTTGCAAATCCTTCGCTTAACCAAATGTGGTGCCAGTTTTGTTCCGTTACCGAATTGCCAAACCACTGGTGAGCCGTTTCATGGGCAAACAAGCGTTCCTGTTCATTTTTACCATTTACTGTTTTTTCCGAATAAAAAATACAAGTTGCATTTTCCATTCCACCATATTGGGTTTTAGATTGCACATGAGCTAGTTTTTCGTACGAATAGGGACCAATTAAATTTGAAAAATATTCCAGTGATTTTGTTCCATTTTGATAATCCTTAAATCCATCCTCCTGATTTTGTGGAAATACCCAGGAGCTTACCGGAGTTCCTTCAAAAAGTGTGTCATTCTGAACTGCAAAACGTGCAACCCCAATCACCATTAGTTTTGTTGAAATAGGAAGATTTTCATTCCAAATAGTACGTTTTAAATTATTTTCGAGAATCTTAATTTCTTGAAGTGAACCATTTGAAATTACATTGTAATCTCTTGGTGCATCAACAATAAAATGTAGGGTTGATTTATCTGATGGATGATCCACGGTAGGCAGCCAATGTCTGGCACGGTTTGGCCAGTTGTCGCCAAAAAATGTACGGTCGCCAAATTTATTTCTGGAAATGATTAAACCATCGGCAGGAATTCCCGAGTATTCTATTTCAATAGTGGCGATTTTATCTGTCTCTAACTTTTCACTAAATTGTATTTCGAGTTGATTGTTGGAGTGATTAAAATTTAAAGGAAAGCCTTTAGAATAAACATTTTTAACAACCATCCCAGTAGCGGTTGAATCATTTGATCCAACCAAATCAAGAGTTATTTTATCCAGCGATTTTAGAAATTTTATTTGAACAGTAGTTTTTCCTTCAATTTTGTTCGTCGAATCATTTAAGTGAATTTCAAAAATATAATCTTGAATATCAATACTTTCAAAACGAGAATGATGGTTCTGAGAAAATAGCAGTGTTAAATTAAACAAGCATACAAAAAGTAGCAAAAGTTGTTTCATGCTTATTTGCTTTTAATAAGCGCATAAGTTGCGAATGATGCTAACCAGTGTGCTCCCATATATTCGCCCGAATCCATTTTGTTGTAACTGTAATTAAAATGTTCGATGGCAAAGTCAATCATCTTTTTGTTTTCCAATGCTTTTCCCAT
>JABMPI010000387.1 GCA_013203755.1 Bacteroidota bacterium | reverse complement strand
TTTTCTATTCTCGATATCATAAGCAATGGTTTTTAGGTTTACTTCTAAGTTTTGTTGTCTTTTTATCAGCCCTTTTAACATTCCTCGCGACACTTCACTGCCTTGCTGACGGACAACATTGAGATTTTCTTCAACACTGTCCAGTTCAGCCTGTAAAATTCGTTTCTGAACTTCGGGTGATTGTGGTATCATTCCAAATTGTTCATGGGTTAGGATTACTGCATCCCAGGAATTATTTTTAATGTCGTGGAATATTTTCATCCGCTTTGATGGTGTAAAATCCTGTTTGCCCGGATATAGAACTTTTGCATAAGGATATGCTGCCCTGAAAGTCTGGGCAATTTCGTGGATATTGGCTTTTAGCCCTACAATCATTGGCTTGTTTGCCAATTTTAATCGTTTCATTTCATAAGCCCCGCAGCACATTATCAAAGTTTTTCCTGAGCCTACTTCATGGTCGCAAATACCTCCGCCGTTTTGTTTCAACATCCACACAGCATCTTTCTGGCTTGAATACAAATTTGGTATCCCCAATGATTTTATATCGAGGTTTGGGAAGGTTTGGTGAGAACCATCATATTTTGGGCGCACATAACAATTGTAAGTTGAATTGTATAAATTGGTTAGCCGGTCTTTAAACTGTGGAGATTGCTCACTTAACCAGTCGGAAAATCCATTCCTGATTTCATCAATTTTACTGTTTGCCAATTGTATGGCCTCGGCATCTCTTACTTTTACTTCTTTATCGCCAATAGTTATATTTTTTGTGATATTGGGTGTTGTATTCACCAGGGCATGTTTCATCAAGGCTACACCATCAAACAAACGACTTTGCGATTTTATGGCATATTTTTCATAAATATTGGCATTTGTAAACTGAACTTTTACCGAAAATTCGTCAACCGATGGGGAAAAGTGAATATTTGTTTCTGTTTTGAATAGGTGTGAAGCATACTGGCTATAAATATGTGCAGGAATCCACCTTTCTCCAAGGTTAAAATCCAATTCATCAAATGGGATAGGATGAGGTTTTGCGTTTTGAAGGACTTTTAATGATTCCTGTGTTAGAATATCGTTGGGATGCTCTTTCAAATAATCTTCAACTTTCTCTGCTTTTTCAGCTACATTTCCTGCTATGAACTTATCCATCACTTCGTAGTTTTGAACCAGAGGGTTATAATAAATTCGTCCATGAAGTTCCTCAACCAGTTCTTCCCTGCTTTTTCCATCCAAAAGCGAGAGCATATATGCTGTATTCACTTCACCGAATTTGTTTAATGAGGCGGCAAGTGCTTCTTCCGAGTTTTCAACTTGTTCGAGTTGATTTGGGTTAAATGCAACCGGATGATTGAAAATATCAGCTTTAACCAGTTCTCCATTAATCCCCCGTTCCAATGCAAGGATTTCATTGGCCCCGGAATCCATTTTTAATAATCCAAGGTTCTTTGCATCATTCAAACGGCCATATTTTGCAACAAAACTGTCGTAATGAGCATTCAATAATTCACGGTTGACACTATCTTCTTTTTGGTCATTGGCTTCGTTATTATATAATTTGTGATAGGTATCCCTAACATCAATATATAGTTGTGCTTTTGACTTTTGAAGTGGGTTTAATTTCAGTAGTTTGAAAGTTGCGTGGTCTCCATCATGTTCCTTTAGAAAACCGATTTGACCATTATTCTTAACCAAACTTCCTTCTTTATAATGTGTTTTTAAAATTCCGGCAAATGTTCTTGTTTCTTGTAATTGAGGTTTTTCATTATTTGATTCTTTTCCGTTTACATTTCGGGGTTGGGAAAAAAGGTTTAGTTGTTTTCCTATTGTTTTTGATGTTTGTCGATTTCTTATTGGTTTATGTTGTTTTCGTTCTTCCGGGCTAAAATCAAACAAGTCGTATAATGTGAGCGGGGCTTGTTCATTTTTTATTGATTTTTGGATTATAGTTTTTTCAGAAGTAAGGAGTGATTTGCTGACAGCGATATTTTTTTGAAATAAGTTAAGGTCTAAGTTTTTTGCCAAATCTGTCTGAAGCATTTTTTTGAGGTCAGCAGCGATTCCATCGATTCCCCCTTTATGAATAAAAACCTGGGCAGGTTTCCCGTAAGGGTCGGTACCTACAAATCCTTCAGTGTGGACTACCCTTTGGAAATCGTTGTAATAGGCATTATTGTAAATCCCGGAGTTGTACTTTTCACTTTTGACAAAATCTTTTTCTTTAGGCTGAAGTTGGTTTTTTTTGCTGTCTTTTTGCAGAATAATCAGGTCGCTGCCCACTTCCGTTCCGGCATTTTCGCGGAAAAGGTTATTGGGTAAACGAATAGCAGAAACCAGGTTGCTGTTTTCCATTAACCAACTGCGAACAGGTTCGTTCTTTGGGGAATTCATCACCCCTTGAGAAGTAATAAACGCAAGAACTCCTCCTTCGCGAAGAGTATCCATTCCTTTCAAAAAGAAATAATTGTGAATACTCCTGCAAGCCTGTTGTTTTACCTTGTCCCGGCTTTTTAAAAACGAAATATCAAATGCTGCCACATCGCCAAAAGGAATATTGGACGAAACCACATCAAAATGATTGTTGTAACGGCTTTCAATTTCTTCAAAACCCATTACCCTCATTTTGTCGTTGGGGTAGAGATGGGAAAGCAATTTGCCGGTAAGTAAATCCTTTTCTATTCCTGTGGTTTGAACAGTTCCGTTTTGATTTTTAAATGCTGCAACAAATTCACCAAGACCTGCAGATGGGTCGAGAAACTTTGTTGGCGACACTCCATTTTTTTTCAACGAATCTGCTAAAACTTGCACTACTTCGGGAGGGGTATAAAAGGCAGTCAGAATTGAATTTTTCAGGCTACCCAGGTATTGTTTGTATTGCTGCTCCGATTTCGAGTTCTTCTTTAGTATGCCGTGTAACTCGGCAACCAAAGGGAACAGTTCCACATCCGAATTTGGCCAGTGAGCAATATCCGATAGATTTTCAGCCGGGTTCAGGATACATTTTAAAGCCCCAAAACCGGAATACTGTTTCATGGCTTTAGTTTCATCCTGCGTTGGGCTTCGTTTCTCTTTTTCCAATTGGAAACAGAGTTTTATAGCCTCAATATTTGCACTGAGGTGTTTTTCTTTATTGAAGCTCATTTTCTTCTATCCATATTGAGAGAACTCCTGTCAGCTCTGTGTAAAGACTTGAAAAATGGGTACTGTAAGCAAATTCATCGTTTAGCGGGTATTTGGAAAACACGGCTTCCATTTTTGGAAGGAGTTTAATTGCATACTCCTTTGCTTCGTCCATTGGAATTTCTCCTGAAAACTCATTCCAAATAACGGTTACCAGCGTATCGTGTTTTGAAAAATGAAGCCCTTTATAAAGTACATCATGTGCCAATTCTTCGGCTTCCTGATGGTTGTGCCCATTTGCAATGGCTTCGGAATAAGTTTCTGCAGCCAAGTCCCCACGGGCATTTATCAGGTTGGTATCTTCTGTTAATTCCGGGTGGCTTTCATATAAAAAATGGAGCAGGGAAAGTTTGAACCACGAAAGTTCTTTTTGTGTATTGTTCATGACTTTGGATTTTAATAATTGTATAACTGATTGGAAAGGGGATGAAAAAGCGTCCGGGCTTTACACCCAGACGCTACTGCAAAACCCCTGCGATAAATGGATGTTTAATGAATTACATAGAATGTGCTTTCGAATGGTTTCGTTTTTCCGAGTGTTGCTGCTCCGATGGTTTTACCTGTTCTTTTGCAAGTGGCTCTTTGAGGTCTTTGGTGGCCTCGTTGGTTTTTCCTTCTGAATTTACAGCGACTTGTGTTTTGCTCTTATTGTCCGGGATAACTTCTGCCCCTTTGGTTTGGGCTTTATCTGGATTCCATTTATAGAAATCGAGTTTACCCTTTTCATCGTTCACCTTGATGTAAGCATTAAAATCCTGTCCCTTTTTGTCCTTCATACCGGTTACATAAATGGTTTCCCGTTTTTCCAGTTTTTGCTGCTGGTCTTCTGTCAGCTCTTTACCAAGCATGGAATTTGGAATACGAACTTGTCTTTGTTCGCTTGCTTTCTGCCCTTGTTCATGTATCGGGTCAAAACGAAATCCAACGCCACGTTTATCAGCATCAACTTGCAGGTGGGCGTTAAATTCTTTTCCACTACGCGCTGTCATTCCTTCAACAAACACGGATTTACCTTCTGCCAGTTCCTTCTTTTGGTTTTCATCCAACCGGACATCTTTTATATTATCGGGGATGTTAATCTTATCCGCACGGGCTGCAACCAATTCATTTGTTAGTTTGTCGATGGAAAGGAACACCGGGGTAGTTTCCCCCTCTTTGTATTGAGGATGGATAATCCGTCCGGCATTACCAGTCTTAAGGAGGTTGTTTTTGTCGTCTTCGGTAAGAGTTACACCAAAATAAGGACGGTCTAATTCCGGTTTATTGCGAACTGCAT
>JABMPI010000386.1 GCA_013203755.1 Bacteroidota bacterium | reverse complement strand
TGGCTGTAGTTTCTCATATGTACACCTCATTTTTGTCTTTGAGAGATACGGAGATTCTAAGCCAGCTCCGCTGTCTCTACAAACACTCTTTGAGTTGCACTTGGTAGTTGAACTCAGGTACTATTTAAAAGACAACAATGATTTTTTTGAACTGTTTGATGGAATCATCTTCTCCGCGGATGTGAAATTGGTTAAGCCTGAATTGGAAATCTATCATCTCCTTTGTGACCGGTATCATATTTTACCTGCTGAATCGGTGTTTCTCGATGATCGTATTGAGAATATCGAAGCCGCCCGAATGATTGGGATTCATGCCATCCATTTTACGTCCTACTCTATCGCAGAAGAGGAATTAAACAAATTACTGGATCACTAGATGGTTAAATTGGACTACAAATGATCATCACTTCATACCTCCTGTGCATGTTTGGGAGAACTCAACAAATCTTCTCGTTCAGCGTAGCAGAACGCTGACATTGATGAATATGAAAATTGCGATCATAGGCGGTGGCGCTGCCGGTTTTTTTTCGGCAATTACAGCTAAAGAAAATTATCCAACCGCCAATGTTGTCATTTTTGAAAAATCACAACAACTCTTATCCAAAGTTAAAATATCAGGTGGTGGAAGATGTAATGTTGCCCACGCCTGCACTTCCATAGATGAACTCTGTAAAGCGTATCCCAGAGGTGGGAAGAGTTTAAAGAAAGCCTTTCATATATTTAGCCCCAACCAGACGATAGAGTGGTTTGAGTCCAGAGGCGTCCCTTTGGTCATTCAAGACGATCACCGTGTATTTCCCAAATCTCAAAGTTCACAAAGCATCATTGATTGCTTTTTGAAGGAAGCCAAAAGACTAAAAATTGAAATTGAATTGGGAACAAGTATAAAAGGCATTAAACAGATAGACGATCAGTTAGAATTGGATTTCTTAAATAAAGGACACCAACCGAAACGTTTTCACAAGGTCGTTGTTGCTACCGGTGGTTCTCCACAGAGAAAAGGGTTGGAATGGCTGGAAGTCTTGAATCACAAGATCGAGAATCCGGTGCCTTCATTATTCACATTTAATATGCCTACGGAATCAATTACCCAACTGATGGGAATTGTGGTGGAAAATACGTTGGTGAATATCCAGGGTACAAAGTTCAAATCAGGAGGTCCCCTATTGATCACGCATTGGGGAATGAGCGGACCGGTCATTTTAAAATTATCCGCTTTTGGAGCCAGAATATTGAGTGAACTGGATTATGACTTTAAGGTTCAGGTAAACTGGGTGAATGAAACCAATAACGATGTGGTTGCAGATCTGTTGAAAAGCATTGTTCACTCACATTCAAAAAAAATATTATCCAACATGCGACCTTATTTTTTACCTGAAAGATTATGGCTGTACTTGTTAGAGAAAAGTGACATATCAGCAGAGAAAATGTGGGGAGAACTGGGAAAGAAATCTCTGAACAAATTGGTGAGGGTACTAACCAATGATGTTTACCAGGTAAAAGGGAAAACAACCTTTAAAGAAGAGTTCGTCACATGTGGAGGTGTCAGTTTGAAAAGTATCGACCTGAATACCATGCAAAGTAAAGTGTGTAAAAACCTCTATTTTGCAGGAGAGATACTAGACATTGACGCCATAACCGGAGGTTATAATTTCCAATCCGCCTGGACCACAGGATTTATCGCAGGTAAATTGAATTAGCGAGATGCGTTAATTTGTTTATAGATTATCCTTTGGATATGATGAATGACGAACAATGTTAAAATTGAAAAAACCGATGCTAAATAAATATTGGAGTATAAATTGAGTAAAATAATAAAATTTGGTGAAGATGTTGAAGGATATAACATTCCCGTTTTAAATGAACGAGAAATACGAGCGGCAGCAGGAATTCTATTCTTAATGATGTTTATCTCAATCCAGAGGGCAGCTGAAAATGGGGATTTTTTAATGCTCAAGTTTGCTGTTATTATATTCTTTACGGATATTGTAATACGTGTTTTTATTAATCCCAGGTTTTCTCCTTCATTAATCATTGGGCGTTTGATTGTCAGAAATCAAGTCCCCGAATATGTTGGTGCTCAACAAAAAAAGTTTGCCTGGATAATTGGTGTAATTTTGGCGACGATAATGTTGGTTCTTCAAGTGATCGTAAATTCATGGAGCCCAATAACGGGTATTATCTGTATGATTTGCCTTATCTTCTTATTCTTTGAAACAGCGTTTGGGATTTGTTTAGGATGTAAATTTTATTCACTGATTTATAAAGAAAAAGCTCAATATTGCCCTGGTGAAGTTTGTGATGTAAAATCAAAACAGGATATTCAAAAGACCTCCAAGGTTCAGATACTGATTGTTTTTGGATTTATCGCATACATCTTCCTTACCGTTTCTTTATTTCATGAAACATTTAAAGAACAACCATTCGATTTGTTTGGGATTGAAAATTCTGAACAATCTGAATAAAAGTTGCGCTTAAAGTTTGGCGGAAATCCATGCCTTTCATTTCACATTCTATCTTTTCGTCGAAGAGAAATTGATTAGTGGAAGGTTAAATTGGTGTCCTTTATATGATTTCAGATACGCCTATATTTTTATTGGACAAAGTTTTTTACACCATGTAGATTTTACATGTGGTGAAAAAGGTGCTGATTACTTTTGATGTATAACTTGTACAAAAAAACAAACCCTTTGGATCAACTTGCATTATGAATAAAGCGCAAAGTTTATGCGGCTATGAAGCATTTTTCATGTGCATATGCGCAATGATATTGCGCATAATAAGTAAGTTGTGTGGCATTAATAAATTAACTAACTAAATAATATGAAACCAATAAAGTTTGTAAACGGAGTTCAAGAACTTGAAATTGAAAACTTGGCTGATTTTTTTTTCATTTATCAATGACTATTTAAAGTATCGAAATTTTGTTTGGAGAGGTCAAGGAGATTCTAGTTGGAATTTAGAACCAACACTGGATAGAGAATTACGAAAAATTGATAGAATAGATGACACAAAAACTATAAATGCACACTTAAAAAGATTCAAATATGCTATTCGTGGAAGAAGAGGCTTAAATCCTAAAGAATTAGAAACAGATAATGATTGGTGGGCATTGGGGCAACATCAAGGTTTATATACACCTCTATTAGATTGGACACGATCACCATTCATCGCTTTGTTTTTTGCTTTTGCATCAACTGAAGAAAGCACAACAGGCAAAAAAGTTATTTATGGCATTTACCAAACATCCTGAGTTCAACTACCAAGTGCAACTCAAAGAGTGTTTGTAGAGACAGCGGAGCTGGCTTAGAATCTCCGTATCTCTCAAAGACAAAAATGAGGTGTACATATGAGAAACTACAGCCAACTCACGCT
>JABMPI010000385.1 GCA_013203755.1 Bacteroidota bacterium | reverse complement strand
CGAACTATATTCGGTATAAATTTTTCAAATTAGATATTTAAGGATAACGTTTACGGGCATTTGCTTTTTGCAAAAGAAGTAATTGGTAATGTACTCATCGAAAAAGTTAAAAACAGATACCTTTCTGAAAAAGAAGCCAATAAAATTGCATCGATGTTGTTGTACGAAAATGCCGTAAACTTTTTTCAATTAAAATAAACAGACTAAAATAAACAAAGAATGAAAATTACAATTTCAAATACCAAAGAAGAACTGGGAAAAAAAGCTGCAGCGCAAGGTGCTGAACAAATCCGGAAAGCAATTTCCCAAAACGGTGAGGCCAATATTATTGTAGCAACAGGTGCATCTCAATTCGAAATGTTGAGTGAATTGGTTAAAGAAGATATCGACTGGTCAAAAGTCACCACTTTTCATCTGGATGAATATATTGGCATTCCGGAAACACATCCTGCCTCATTTCGAAAATACTTAAAAGAGCGTTTTGTGGGCATCGTTTCACCAAAAACATTTCATTATGTAAATGGCGAAATTGATCCGGCAGAAGAGTGCAAACGCTTGGGCGAAATAATTTCCAAACACCCTATTGATGTTGCCTTTGTTGGTATTGGTGAAAATAGTCATTTGGCCTTTAACGATCCACCGGCAGATTTTGAAACTGAAGAAGCCTACCTCGCTGTTACACTCGATGAAGCTTGTCGCAAACAACAAATGGGTGAAGGTTGGTTTCCTACATTGGCGGACGTGCCTCAACAAGCAATTAGCATGTCAATCAAACAAATTATGAAATCGGGAGTAATTATTTGCAGTGTTCCTGACGAGCGAAAAGCAAATGCTGTAAAACTTACCGTTGAAGGATCGGTAACCAATCTGGCACCCGCATCTATCATACAAAATCATCCGGCGACCTGGCTTTATCTCGACAAAGATTCAGCTTCGATGTTGGATAATTAATAAAAAATACGATTCAATAAAACTAAATCATTTCAGAACATGCGACTCATATTCCTGTTATTACTTTCAATCATTATTAACCTTTCTTCCTTTTCACAAACCAATCAGAATCAAGCCCGTAATGGCAAACTACTAAGAGGGGAAAAATGGGAACGTTTTGTCCCCACGCAACAAGCAGATTTCTATGTTGCAACAAATGGTAATGACAGTTGGTCGGGAACATTAAGTGCTCCAAATTCAACTAATTCTGATGGTCCGTTTGCAAGTATTGAAAGGGCGCAAAAAGCAGTCAGAAAATTAAAATCTGTGGTTTATTCACCAAAAGATGAGCCGGTTGAAAAACGTTGGATTGGTTCGCCACACCCACTGGGGAAAGGGCGCGACATTGTTGTATTAATTCGTAACGGTTACTATTCGCTGGATGAACCAATTATTTTCAAACCGGAAGATGGGGGTGAACGTGTGGAAACCAATTTGCCAACCGGTGCTTTTGAATACCACAAACTGCGCGATCATTATGTAACCTATGCAGCGTATCCGGGAGAGAAACCAGTTGTTTCGGGTGGAAAACAAATTTCGAACTGGAAACAGACTGGAAGTGTTTGGACAACAAAAATTGACGATCATAAAGTTGAAATGCTTCTTGCGAATGGCAAACTTCAAACTTTGGCACGCACACCAAACACAGGTTATTTTACACCACCAAGTGTATCAAAAACTACTGGCGAATTACCATTCAAAACAGGTGACCTAAAAAACTGGGACAACATGGAAGATAACCGGGTTAAAATGCTTTTACGCTGGCACGGTGGTAGTAATTCATTCTCTAAAATCGATGAGAAAAATGAAATCGCTTATTTCAAAAAGCCTGAAGATGGCGTTGTAATTGTGCCTCCACGCTATTACGTGGAGAATGTAAAAGCATTGCTGGATGCACCTGGCGAATGGTTTTTTGACAAAAAAAATGATGAACTCAGCTATATTCCTGAAAATGAAAACGGCAATCCCAATAACTTAAATATCTTTTCATCGCAGTTGGATCAGCTGGTTTCTATTCAGGGCGAAAAAGGAAAACCTGTAAGAAACCTGCGTTTGTACGGACTAACATTTGAAGGTGCGTTGCCAGGAAATAATGCAATTTCAGCTGAATATGCACATGCCTTTGAAATTGCAGCCTCAGACATACGATCGTGTGGAGGAGCGGGTATTCGTTTGTTCAAAGGTTGCTACCAAACCCAAATTTTTGAAAACCGTTTTGAAAAAATCGAAAACCGAGTAATCGTAGTTGATGGCGAACAGAAACCGGAAGGTGCAGAAGATATTCTTCGCGAAACAACTGTTTCATATAACCAACTATACAATAGCGGGGGAGTTAACATTTACGCTGCAAATTCGCTATACACGATAATTTCGCACAATTACATAACAAAAACCAGAGGCCGTTATGCAATTGATGTGGGACTCTGGCAAAATTTAGAAGAAGCAATAGACGGCAATTATTTGGTGGAGTACAATCACTTGGATGATGTACAAAAAGATGCCGACGACTCGGGTGCAATTAAAACAACCGGATTAACTTTTAACTCGGTGGTCCGCCGCAATTTAATTCACGATGTTAACGCGGGTTTCTTCAACGACAATGTTGCTTTTTGGTTCGACAATATGTCGTCGCAATGGGTTTCGGAAGAGAACATTTACTACAACCTGGAACAGGGCGAAATGAAATTGTGTGCAGCCAATTTGGTGGATAACATCTATCGCAATAATTTCAAAATTGATCCTCCCAAAAATAAACCTGAGATGATTATTGATGGCGAGCCTGAAATAGAATACAGCAATTTAGTTGTTTCAATTCCACAAAACACATCTTCTGGAGCCGCCCAAACAGGAAGTATTATTAATGTGAGTGCTGAGTTAAATAACATAGGATCTACTGGAATTTCTTCCATCGATTTCTACCTGGATGGCAAAATATATGAAAAGAAGATATTCCCGATTGTTCATAACAATTCAAACACCATAACTTTTGATCTGCGTATTTACGAACCGGGAGAACACGAAGTGGCAATTGGCGATACAGAATACCAATCGTTTCTGGTTGAAGGCGCTAAACCAACTTTTGTTTTCGAGGACTTGAGTCTTTCTCAAAACCGAATTCCTGCTGACAAAAAAATTACAATTAGTGCTTCAGCAAAAAATCTGCAAAATTTAGCTCAAATAAATGCAGTTCAGCTTTTTGTCAACAATCAGGTTGTTGATGAAATTGAAATTAATGTCAATAAAAATGAAACGAAAGCCATTGAATTTCAATTCATACCAAAAGCAGGAGAACACCTGGTAAGAATTGGAAACAGCTCGGAAGCAACACTTTCTGTTTATGAGCAAAAAGAGTTGACAATTTCAAAAAAATCGCTAAAAACCTACTGTTCGCCAACCGCAGAACCATCGGAGATTGAAATTGACACTAAAAAGAGTGTCTATAAAATTAAAGCCAGTGGTTCCGATTTTTTCCATGCAGAAGATTCTTATGCATCCATTTTTGCCGACGATGTAAAAGGCGATTTTGTAGCTACCGTTAAAGTTACCGAATTTGGAAATCGCACACACGAATGGTTCCGTTCGGGTCTTTTTGTTCGAAACGATATCACAAAAAGTTTTGATACCGAACCGGGGAGTAAAGGTTCCGTATTAATGTTTGGAACTACCGGTCGTGCCGGAATTCATTACGATGAATTTGGCGATGGTTGCATGCACAAAGCAAACAGCGAAAATATTCCGGAAAATATAACCGTTCCAATTTGGTTAAAATTGGTTCGCCACGGAAACAGTTTTACCGGATACGTAAGTTACGATGGAACAAACTGGGCGGTAGAAAGACAAACAAACGACATTCCCGGATTAAACAGTGCGGTTGATATTGGCATGGCGGCCGGATCGTGCGACAAAAACCAATATTGGGTAGAGTTTCAGGATTTTAAAATTGAAGTTGAGAAGTAGATAAAAAAAATCTTTGTGTAACTCTGTGCTACTT
>JABMPI010000384.1 GCA_013203755.1 Bacteroidota bacterium | reverse complement strand
TACATTTAAAAAATTCAAATCCTTTCATATGCTAAGTAAAACTTCAAAAAGCAAGATTTTCATTCTCGATACGAACGTAATCCTGCACGACCACACTTGCATTTACCAGTTCCAGGATAACGACATTATCCTTCCAATAACAGTACTCGAGGAGCTGGACAAGTTTAAACGAGGAAATGACCTTATCAACTTTCAGGCACGGGAATTCACCCGTTTGCTCGATGAAATTGTTGGAGATGAGTTATTTAATGGTGGAAAACCATTAGGTACAGGAAAAGGTAAACTGCGCATAGAAACCGGAAAGCAATTTTCAGAAACGTTAAAAGCTTCTTTCACGGAAGATATTCCTGACCACCGCATTTTGTCTATTGCTGAATACACTTCAAATTTATATCCAAAGCGAAAAACAATTCTAATTAGCAAGGATATTAATCTGCGGATGAAAGCCAAATCGTTGGGTATTCAGGCAGAAGATTATAAAACCGATCAGGTTACCGACGAAAATGTTCTGGATAAAACGGTTGCCACTTTCGACGATTTCAATGATGAATTGATTGAATCGTTGTACAATCAAGGTTCATTTTCAGTAGAAGACGTAAAAGAAAATTTTACTCCGGAAGCCAACGAGTGCTTCATTTTTAAAGGGATTACATCGAGTGCACTGGCACGTTTTGACGCAAAATCCAACAGGATTTATCGTATTGAAAAAAAATCGGCCTATGGCATAAAACCACGAAATGCGGAACAAACTTTTAGTTTGAATATGCTGATGGATCCTGAGATTAAACTAATTGCCCTAACCGGAAAAGCGGGAACAGGAAAAACGTTACTTGCTTTGGCAGCTGCTATTGAACAGCATCGTGGTTACGAACAAATATTATTGGCACGCCCAATTGTTGCCCTAAGTAATCGCGACATTGGATATTTACCCGGCGATGCAGCGGAAAAAATTAATCCGTATATGCAACCACTTTTCGATAATCTGTCTGTAATAAAGCACACATTCAATCCACGTAGCAACGAATACCAGGAGATTGAAGACATGATTAAAGAGGAACGTTTAAATATTACGCCACTGGCATTTATTCGTGGACGAAGTTTATCCAAAGCATTTTTTATAATCGACGAGGCTCAAAACCTCACTCCGCACGAAATAAAAACAATAATTACCCGTGCAGGAGAAGGAACAAAAATGGTATTTACAGGAGATCTACAACAAATCGATTCACCTTATTTAGATATGAAATCGAATGGACTGGCTTACATGACTGACAGAATGCGCAACCAAGAAGTTTTTGCTCACATTAATTTATTGAAAGGCGAACGAAGTCCACTGGCAGAGCTTGCCAGTAATTTATTGTAGAATATGTTGTTAATAACGTCATGCTGTCCTTCGCCTGACGGATCAGCATCTGCATTGAAAAGATTCCTAATCAAGTTAGGAGTGACGTACAAAATGATTAATGATTAAAAAAGTACAATTTGCAATCAGCAGCTTTTTTCTAACTTTACGCCCTATTTAGAATTAGTCAACATAAAAAAGATGGATTACAAGGGGAAGAAAGCTGCTTTTTATACATTGGGTTGTAAACTCAACTTCTCGGAAACTTCGACAATTGCCGGCTCTTTTAAAGAGGTTGGTTTCGACCGTGTGGAGTTTGAAGAAAAGGCAGATGTTTATGTTATAAATACATGCTCTGTTACCAATCAGGGCGACAAAGCAAGCCGAAATATTATTCGCAAAGCAGCCAAACAAAACCCAAATGCAATGGTAATTGTTGTTGGTTGCTATTCGCAATTAAAACCAGACGAAGTAGGTCACATAGAAGGAGTTGACTTAGTTTTAGGAACACAGGAAAAATTCCATATTCCTGCTTTCCTTGCCGATTTAGAAAAAAAGACAATCACGGAAATTAAAACTACTCGATTAGCAGATATTAAAAGTTACCATAAAGCATTTTCCTGGGGCGATCGTACCCGGAGTTTCCTAAAAATACAGGATGGTTGCGACTACTACTGTTCGTTTTGTACCATTCCATACGCTCGCGGAAAAAGCAGAAACGACAATATTTCAAACACTGCTACCGAAGCAAAAAAAGCTGTGGAAAAAGGTTTTAAAGAGATTATTTTAACCGGTGTAAATATTGGAGATTTTGGAAAATCAACCGGCGAAAATTTTTTAGACTTATTAAAAGCGCTTGAAAACGTTGAAGGTCTAAAAAGATTACGTTTAGGTTCCATTGAACCCAATCTTTTAAAAGATGAAATTATAGAGCTGGTTTCGAAATCGACAGTGATAATGCCCCACTTTCATATTCCTTTGCAAGCTGGTTCCGATGAAATTCTATCATTGATGAAACGAAAATATTCCACTGGTTTATTTGCTCAGAGAGTAAAACGAATTCGCGAAATTATTCCACACGCTTTTATTGGTGTGGATGTAATTGCCGGAACAAATGGAGAAACCGAAGAACTATTTCAGGAATCGTACGATTTTATAAATAGCCTGGAAATTTCGCAATTGCATGCTTTTACATATTCAGAAAGAAGTGGAACACAAGCATTAAAAATACCATGGAAAGTAGAAGTGGAGGACCGCAAACGACGAACTCAAAAGTACATTAATCTGTCGGAAAAAAAGCTTCGGGCATTTTACGAAAAACAGTTAGAGTCTACACAGACTGTGCTTTTTGAAGCTCAGAAAAACAAAGAAAAAATGGTTGGTTTTACTGAAAATTATGTAAAAATTGAAATACTATACAACGAAAATCTTATCAACCAATTAGGAACAGTGAATTTAAAATCAATTCTGCCAAACGGAAATGTTGCCGTGGATTTCGAAGCATAAAAAATTACTTACTTTTACCCCAAACATTCAGCAAAATGGATTACAAAAAACTTTGTTTTCAGGTTCAGGATATTGCAAGAGAGGCGGGCAGCTTCATTCGCGAGGAAGGTAAAAAAATATCTCAGTCGGATGTTGAAATAAAAAGTGTTGCCAGCCTGGTAACTTACGTCGATAAAACTGCGGAAACCAATATTGTATCGGCGCTAAAAAAACTAATTCCCGACTCGGGTTTTGTTACCGAAGAAGGAACTGCATTTTATAATAATGAGCGATATAAATGGATAGTTGATCCGCTGGACGGCACCACAAATTTTATTCATGGAATTACCCCGCATTCGGTTAGTATTGCGCTTATGGAAGACGATGAATTGGTTTTAGGCGTTGTTTACGAAGTGGGTGCCAATGAAACTTTTTATGCATGGAAAGATAGTCCAGCTTTTTTAAATGGAACAGAGATTAAAGTATCGACCGCATCTAATTCTGTTGATACTTTAATTGCCACCGGATTTCCCTATTACGATTTTGATAAAATGGATAACTACATTGAAGCTGTGAAACATTTAATGCAAAACACGCGTGGAATTCGTCGTTTAGGATCAGCGGCAGTTGACCTTGCTTATGTTGCTGCCGGGCGTTTCGATGCTTTCTTCGAACATGCACTTCATGCATGGGATGTTGCTGCCGGAGTATTTATTTTGCAACAGGCAGGTGGAAAAACAGTTGATTTTAATGGTGGTGACAATTGGTTATTTGGTGGAGAAATTATTTCAGCAAGCGAGAATTACTTTGAAGAGTTTTATGGAATAGTTCATAAATACCTGGGGAATAAATAGCTGTAAAATGCACATTTAATTATGCTTTAAACAAAAAACTGCATTTAATATTATGCAGTTCTGAAATTATTATTGTCTAATTTGTAACTTGCGACAAAACATACACCATGGCAGAAAAAGAAATTGCATTATTAAAGGAACAACTTGCCAGGCTCGACGAGAAAAATTTTGATTTTGATGCCTGGAAAAATCACACACTTATTTTTTTAGAACGTATTTTCGGCAAAGAAAATTCAAAACTAAATTTAATAAAAGAATTGCATTACGATTATTCCAGTTGGAATTTACGCGATACTGCCGCCACCGGGAAATCGAAAGACAAAGACCCGGTAAAAATGCAGGCCAGCGAAATATTACAAGCCACAATTACCGAATTAGAAAAATTAGGACTACCAAAAAATAAGCTGGAAGGTGAAAAAGTTTGGGAACTCCTTCAGGATGAGTTAACCGGAAAACAGGCAAAGGAAATTGAAGCAATATTAAATTCCGACGATTCAAATAAAACTGAAAATATTGGCAAAATCCTGGAAGTTTTGGGACAAGAAAATTTGGCCACAGTTATTACAAAACTTCTTATTCATTAGTATTTATGACCCTTACTTCAAAAACCGCAATTGTTATTTTAAATTGGAATGGAGAAAAACTGTTTAGCAAATTTCTTCCTTCTGTAATTGAAAATTCTCAAAGAGAAAATATTGAAATAATTGTTGCAGACAATGGTTCAACCGACCAATCTATTTCTTTCTTGAAAGAAAATTTCCCTTCAATAAAAATCATCGATTTAAAAGAAAATTACGGTTTTGCAGAAGGTTATAATCAAGCCTTAAAACAAGTTGAAGCAGACTATTTTGTGTTGTTGAATTCAGATGTAAAAGTCTCCAAAAATTGGATTACACCCTGCATCGAACAATTTGAGGCTGATGAACAAATAGCTGCAATTCAACCCAAAATATTAAGTTTTAACCAACCCGATTCTTTTGAATATGCTGGGGCAGCCGGAGGATTTATCGATAAATTTGGATACCCGTTTTGCAGGGGAAGAATATTGAATCAGGTAGAAAAAGACAACAAGCAATACAACCAATCTACGCAATTGTTTTGGGCAACCGGAGCCAGCATGTTTGTGCGTGCCAAAGCATTTAAGAAACTCGGTGGTTTAGACGGTGACTTTTGGGCACACATGGAAGAGATTGATTTATGCTGGCGATTCAAAAACAGCGGATTCAAGATTATTTATGAACCCAAAAGTGTGGTGTTCCATTTAGGTGGAGGAACTTTGTCTTACGACAGTCCGCAAAAAGTTTACCTCAACTTCCGGAACAATCTTTACATGTTATTTAAAAACCTACCAAAAAAACAATTTAAACGTATTTTTATAATTCGAATGATTTTGGATGGAGTGGCCGCTGTAAAATTTCTTGCAGGTTTTCAATTCAAAAATTTTTGGGCCGTTGCAAATGCGCATACTGCATTTTACAAAAATCTTGCTAAACTAATCCAAAAACGGAAAGAAACACAAAAACAGGTTTTAGTACAAGTTCATCCTGAAACTTATACAAAAAGTATTATGTGGAAATTTTTTATTCAAAAAAAACAGAAGTTTTCAGAATTAGATTTTAAACCCGAATAAACTTGAAAAAACATACATTCGAAGAAGAAATTTACACCTACCATATTGATTTTGTAGGACATGTAAACAACATAATTTACGTTCAATGGCTTGAGAACGCACGTGTTAAATTAATAGAAGCAATGGGATTATCAATCACTCAAATTGCTGACGATGACGATTTACTACCAATTATTACCGAAACAAATATAAAATACAAAAAACCCTATTTCTTAAAGAATAAGGTACATATTGAAGTTTGGATTTCGAAAATGAATAACGTTTCAGCAATTTTTGAATTCCGCTTTTTCAACGAGAAAGAAGAACTTTGTTCTACCGCTAATCAAAAGGTTTTGTTTATAGACAAAACGTCGATGAAACCATCAAGAAAAATTGTAAAGTATAAAGAGAATTTTGAGCGATATTATGTTCCGGAATAATTTTTGAGAAGGTTTATAAAAAATGATCTTATGAAATTTTCTAAAATCCTCTTATTTTACATCTTACTTTCTATTTCAACAATTCTAATAGCGCAAAACAATTCCAATGACACACTTAAACTAAGTTATGAACTCTTAAATCATTTCAAAAACAATGATTTAAATGGACTTAAAAGCTGGTTCACTTACTGGGAAAAAGAATCAATACTTAATAATAAAAAGCAATCATTAGACATAGAGTCAGAAATATTACAAATTCATAAACTCATTTTTGAGACAAGTAGAAATACAAAACAAGAGTATTATGTTTTCTCCAATAAAATCCACTTCAAGATTTCAAATAGTGAAATTTTAAAAAAGGAAGAAGTTGAAGATTCTATCTATATCTATAGAAAACAAAATGTACACTTTATTGATTTTTGCCCCGACATATCCAATCTTAATAAAAAAACTTTGTTCTTAAATGACAAATATTGGAAAGCATTAAACTATTTCTTTAATGAGAATAATTTAATGACTCCAATAGTGTCAGATAATTCAGAAATGTATAATAAGCATGATTTCATTAAACCTTATATTCCACTTAACCATTTTCACGATTATTACGGATACGCATATGTCTCATTCCCAGAAATAAACTTTATCTATTTCAATAAAACTATTACACAAGCAATTGCATTTCTCGGTACCAGTTCATGTAGTAGAGAAGATCTGCTTCTCGAAAAAAAGAATGAAACTTGGGAAATAACCAAGAGATTAAGTGAGTGGATTGAATAGTTTATTTCGGCTTTTTAACACAAAATGAAATAAAAGTCTAAAACTTCCTTTCCATTTTGTAATTCAAAAAACCGTTTTAACTTTGCCAACGATATTTATGCAATGGGGTGCCTATTAAAATTAGGGCTGAGATTATACTCACAAAACCTGATCCGGATAATGCCGGCGTAGGGAAAGCAAAAAAAGAGGGATTCGTCCTGCTCCATTGGTTATTTAATAACCAAAATTTCTAAAATGAAAAAGTTAAGTTTTTTACTGCTTATGCAGTTGATTGTTTTTGCCGGTTTTGCGCAAAACAAGTTGAGTGGTAGTGTGAATGGCAAAGGCGAAAAGTTGGCTGGAGCAAGTGTTATTCTCGAAAACACCTACTACGGAATTTCCACATCAAGCAATGGAAGTTTCGAGTTTAAAAATCTAAAAAAAGGTGATTACACGGTAAAAGTTACTTTTATTGGATTTATTACCAAACAAGTTAAAGTTAACCTGAGTTCGGACAAACAAATTACAATTAACCTTGAACCCAATGTTGTGATGACCGACGAAATTCTAATTTCTGCAACGCGAGCCAAAGACAAAACTCCAATGGCTTACAACAACATTTCGGGCGAAGAAATTGCACAACGAAACATGGGGCAAGACATTCCCTATTTATTACAACTTACTCCTTCGTTTGTAACAACTTCAGACGCTGGCGCAGGAGTTGGTTATACCAATTTTCGAATTCGAGGAACCGACCTCAACCGTATTAATGTTGTGGTAAACGGAATTCCGCTAAACGATGCAGAATCGCACGGAACGTGGTTTGTAGACCAACCCGACATGGCCTCATCGCTGGATAATGTTCAAATTCAGCGAGGTGTAGGAACCTCAACAAACGGAGCAGCAGCTTTTGGTGCAACTATTAACCTGCAAACCAACACACTTAAAAAAGACGCTTACGGCGAATATAAAACTGCATTTGGCTCTTTCAATACACTAAAAAATACAGTTTCGGCCGGAACAGGTTTGTTGAATGAGAAATGGTCGGTTGATGCCCGTTTGTCGAAAGTAACTTCCGATGGTTATGTCGACCGTGCTAACTCTGACCTAAAATCGTTTTTTGTTTCAGCAGGATATTATTCTGAAAATACAATTCTAAAAGCCAATATATTTTCCGGTTTCGAAGAGACTTACCAGGCATGGAACGGACTGCCTTCCGAAATGCTCGGAACCGACCGAACGTATAATAGTGCTGGAGAATACACTACTGAAAATGGAAATACTCAGTACTATGAAAATCAAGTGGATCACTATCAACAAGATCATTATCAATTGCATTTCTCTCATAAATTTAGTGCAGAGTGGAATTTAAATGCGTCTGCACATTTCACTCAAGGAAAGGGTTATTACGAGAATTACAAGGAAGATGAAGATTTGGAAGATTACCAAATTGATCCAATCACAATTGGTGCTGAACTTATTGAATCGACAAATTTGGTTAATCGCAAATGGTTAGACAACGATTTTTACGGGATTACCTACTCCTTAAATTATAACGAAAACAGATCAGATTTCACGTTTGGTGGTGGGTACAGCATTTACGACGGCGACCATTATGGAAATGTTATCTGGGCGAAATTTTATGGAACTGCCAATCCAAACCACGAATGGTACCGTAGTAACGGACTAAAAAAAGACTTCAATATTTTTGCGAAATACAATTATCAGGTAGCAGAAAAGTTAAGCCTTTTTGCCGACCTTCAGTACCGGGGCATTAATTATAACATTGATGGAATTGACGATGATTTAAGGGATTTAACCCAGGAACACAATTTCAATTTCTTTAATCCGAAACTTGGACTTTTCTACCAACCTACCAACAATAAGGAATTGTATTTATCGTTTGCAGTGGCCAACCGCGAACCCAACCGGAGTAATTATACCGATGCCGGTACAACCGGCAAACAACCTGTTTATGAAACGTTGCACGATTGGGAATTGGGTTACAATTATAAATCGTCGGCATTTTCGTTTGCTGCCAATTATTACTACATGAGTTACAAAAACCAATTGGTTTTAACCGGCGAGATAAACGACGTTGGTGCTCCAATTATGGTTAATGTTGACAAAAGTTTCCGCACAGGAGTTGAATTGCAAGTGGGTGTACAAATTGCTAAAAACTTTCAGTGGAATGGTAATACAACCTTCAGTATAAATAGAATAAATAATTTTACTGAATACGTTGACAATTGGGATACCTGGGGACAAGAAGAGTATGAATTGGGGACTACTGATTTAGCTTTTTCACCAAATATTGTGGCAAATAGCCAGTTTGTTTATACACCGACAGACAATTTTAGTCTGGCCTTTATTTCAACTTATGTTGGCAAACAATACATCGACAATACTACCAATGATGATCGCAGTTTAAACGCATACTTTGTAAATAATATAAAAGCAGATTATAAATTCAGCACCAATTTATTTAAGGAAATCACTCTCCATTTTATGGCGAACAACTTATTTAACCATACCTACGAATCTAATGCCTGGGTGTATTCTTATATCTACGGTGGCGAACGCTACAAAATGGATGGTTATTACCCACAAGCTGGCGTACACTTTATGTTTGGGGTTGATTTTAAGTTTTAGAAAACCATCTATAATTGTCATTTCGAGCGATAGCGAGAAATCTGTCGTTATTAAAAGATTTCTCACGTTGTTCGAAATGACAGTTTCTTTTTACCACAGAGAACACGGAGAAGACACTGAGTTTCACTGAGAAAAATTATTCAAGAATTACCTTTCCTTCAATCTCAACCAACAAATCGGTGCGACAAATATCCGCTATTATATAAACAACCGGCAGATCACCAAAATAAGTTTTGAATGTTTTTTTAATGGCTGCAAAATCTTTACGGTTTTTCACATAAACCCGTGCATGACCATATTTAGGTTGAAGTTTTTCTTTCGATATTTTTTGAATAACCTCATCGGAATATAGCCGTTGAATATTTTGGATCGTAACTTTGGTTTGTTCAACCGGATCGTTAACACCCACCGTTTTTTCACCTAAAATGGAGGCAGTTCCCGAAATAAAGATCAACTTTTTATTGAAGATTTCGAGATAACGAGCACGCTCGAATTTTGGAGTAGTTTTGAGTTTGCACTCCTTTCCTATCAATACTTTTTCGCTATAATGATGTGCTGCAATTTGTATCGCGTTATCAACAGGAGATGTTTTAACTTCATTTGATTTAACCGCAACAAATTCAATTAATATTCCGCCTCTGTTCATCCCTATTCCTGTGGCAGCCGGGTAACCTACTTCTTCAAAACTAGTTCCGTAAAACTCTGAACGAACATCATTAAACTCCTGGTACTTTTGTTTCTCTCCTTCAAAACCAACAATATCTTCCAAGTAATTCCACTGCCGAACAATCGAGTTTACAGGAAAGTTAACCTTCGAAAACATTTCTGATAAAGTTGAGAATGTATTCTCTGCATCAGTTTTGTAATCCTGTTTTTTATTTGACTGTACATTTCCAATCAAAATTTCAGTATTATCTTTCTGAAATAGAACTGCCGAGTCATCTCCAAACTTAAATGATTTTGCATTCCAAATAGTTGGATCGAAAAGAAATGCTTCTACTATAATTTTACAGGTAAGTGGTGGTTGTGCTATTAAGTTCAAAATTATTTCATTGGAATAGAGCTTAGAAACTTCTGTTTTTATTTGAGATTTCAAATTATCATACTCCTCATCAGAGGCGGCATCAACAAAAAAATCTAATTTAAATATTTGCTTTCCTGAATTGATTTTTGATAGCTGCAACAAACAATTTTGTAATTGTTCATTTAAAGTTCCACAAGCTTTTTCTGGTTTTATATATATTCTGTCTCCGTTTAAAAAATACATTCAGTCTCCTCTTTCATTAAAATTAAACCAATTAAACGTCAAAATATGCTATAAAACCTTCTTGAATTTTAAGTTTAATTGATATTACAAATATGCCTGTTTTTTGGTTGAAAAAAAATTTGTAGCAAACTAAATTTATTGAAAAAAAGCAATACCCATTACAAATTGAAATATATTGTAAAAGATCAATTGAGTTCGATAAAATCTCAACTTGTACATGCAGCTTAAAACATACAGAAATAACTAACTCCGGTATTCCTGCCCTACCGGTCAGGCGGGTATGCCGGAGATTGAAAATGCCCAAAGACTATGGATTTTAGTCCAACACTTATATTAAGGGCTAAAGCCCCAATTCGTAGATTGTCGCAATATCCCCAACTTAAAAGTCGGGATTAATCAAAACCCATATTTTCAAACAGAAAGTACATATCAGATCGAATAACTTTAAAAAGACAATTAATAATCTCCTTCGGCTTTTGCTCCATTTAAAATTGCTTCCGTTGAGCCAACTCCTAATCGGTCGGCTCCTTGCTCCAGAAATGAGACAGCATCTTCCCAGGTACGAATACCTCCAGAAGGTTTCACTTGCATTTTATCGCCAACGGTTTTTACCATTACATCAATGTATTCAGGTTTTGCTCCGCCGGGGCCAAATCCGGTTGAAGTTTTGACAAAATCTGCACCGGCTTCGAAGGATAACTCGCAAGCTTTGGCAATTTGCTCCAAAGTTAAATGACCACTTTCCTGAATTACTTTCACCAAAACATTATTTTTACGTGCCACTTCAACAACAGCTTTAATATCGTTAACCACATATTCGTAATCGCCAGAAAGGAATTTGCCAATATTCATTACCATATCAATTTCATCCGTTCCATCTTCAATAGCTTGTTTTGCCTGAAATGCTTTGACCAGAGTAGCATCTGCACCATGCGGAAAACTTAGAACACAAGATACTTTTACATCGCTGTTTTTTAATAACTCTTTTGCAGCTGAAATATCACACGGTTTTACACACATACTAAAGACATCGTTTTCAATGCACATTTGCGCATTTGCTTTTAAGTCAGCGTTCGTCTGCTCCGGTTTTAAAACCGCATGATCGATGGTTTTTGCTACTTGCTTTTTAGTGTACATATACTATTCTTCAACAATTACCTTAACAATTTCTATCGCTTTTTCAAAATCTGAATCCAATACAAACAAATCTATTCCCGATGGAACTCCACCAACAAAACCTGCAGAAAGTCCGGAATTAAAACCATCTTTAACAATTGGGATAATTCCTTCCATTTCCAAATTCACTTTAATTCTTTCCACGGTCACTTCGTTGCCTGTGTAAACCAATACAATTTTGTCTTTGTCGTGCATAATAAATTATTTTTTGTGTTTAAGAAACCATTCCCAAAGTCCAGCCTCATTATACGCATGTACCCAAGCATCAGCATGTCCACCTTCGTCTAGTGTTGTAAAGAGTGGATTCGCGCCCAACTCTTTTAATGCATTCACCATTTCAACAGATCGTTCGTAGGGCACTGCTTTGTCTAATTTACCGTGAAAAACCCATATTGGAATATCCTTCATTCGAAATGCCATG
>JABMPI010000383.1 GCA_013203755.1 Bacteroidota bacterium | reverse complement strand
GTAAAAGATGGTGTTCTTTCAGTTCTAAGCGATAAAGTTTCTGAGAAGAGAGGTGGTGATATTATTACCAAAGAAGAGTTCGGTCCTTTTGAGTTAAAATTTGATTTCAAACTAACCGAAGGAGCCAATAGTGGATTAAAATATGGTTTGGGAAACAATGGTCCTGGTTTAGGTTTGGAATATCAGATTTTAGATGACGAAAAACATCCGGATGCAAAACAAGGTGTTGTTGGAAACCGCACAATCGCATCTTTATACGACTTAATTCCATCTGAAAAGGAAAAACGATTTTTGAAAAAGATTGGTGAATGGAACCGTGGTAGAGTTATCGTATATCCTTGTGGAACTGTTCAACACTGGTTAAATGGCCGTAAAGTAGTTGAATACGAACGTGGAAGTAACATTTACAAAGCTCTTGTGGCACGAAGTAAATATGCAAAACACGAAGGTTTTGGATTGGCTGAAAAAGGACCGATCTTATTACAAGACCATCATAATAATGTAAGTTTTAGAAGCATTAAAATCAAGAAATTTAAATAATGAGTAATAGAAGAAGTTTTTTTAAAGTTGCGGGAATTGGAATTGCTGCAGCAGCAGTTCCGGGATTGGCAAGTGCTTCTGTCTCCAATATATCAGGAAATAAAGGAAAAATCGATTTTGATTTGGGTGTAGCATCTTATACTCTTCGCGATTTTACTCAGGAACAAGCTTTGGATATGACTGCCCGGTGTGGAGTTAACCGAATTACATTTAAAAGTATGCACCTTCCTTTGGATTCTAATAAAGAAACCATAAAAAAGGCTATTGCTTCTTGCAAGGAAAAAGGAATTACTTTATACGGGGCTGGTGTTATTACCATGAAAACCAAGGAACAAGTTGATCAGGCTTTTGAATATGCAAAGGCAGCAGAATTGAAAATGATTATTGGAGTTCCTTATCCTGCTGTACTTGGTTATGTAGAAGAAAAAATCAAAGAAACCGATATCAAATTGGCTGTTCATAATCATGGGCCGGGCGATGATTTATACCCAAGTGCAGAAAGTGTATACGACAAAATTAAAAACATGGACAAGCGTTTGGGGCTGTGTATCGATATTGGTCATACAAAAAGAATTAATCGCGATCCCGAACAGGATGTAAAGGATTATTTCGACCGTGTTTTTGATATTCACATTAAAGATGTAACTGCTGCAACGGCAGATGGTAAAACTTGCATAATAGGACGCGGGATTATTAATTTTCCATCATTTTTAAAATCTATGGTTGAATTGGGTTATAAAGGAACTTTGGCGCTTGAATATGAAGCAGAGAAAGAAGATCCTTTACCAGGAATGATGGAATCCCTGGGTTATGTAAAAGGTATTTTGGCTACAATGTAAACTGAAAAATAAAAAACAAAATGAGTTCAAATAGAAGAGATTTTTTAAGAAAAGTAACTGCCGGTGCAGCAGGAGTTGCAGTCGGTGGTTCGGCAATGGGAATGTCGGCAAAAAGTTATGGTAAAATAATTGGAGCAAACGATCGCATAAACCTTGCAATTATGGGACTTGGTCGACGTTTGGGAGCTTATCCTGCGCCAATTGCCAGTAAAGAAAATAACGTTGAATTACTTTATTTGTGTGATGTAATGGAGCATCAACGCGAAAATGCGGCAAAAAGATTTTCTAAAGTAATCGATTATAAACCAAAACTGGAAAACGATTTTAGAAAAATTATTGAAGATAAAAATGTTGATGCAATTATAAATGCAACTCCCGATCATTGGCATGCACCGGGTGCAATAATGGCTATTAAAGGTGGGAAACATGTTTATGTTGAAAAACCTTGTAGTCATAACATGAACGAAAGTGAGATGCTGGTTGCTGCCGCAAAAACGTACAACAAGGTAGTTCAAATGGGAAATCAACAACGTTCTTCTGATCATACACAGGAAATTATAAAAGAGATTCATAATGGTGTAATTGGTGTTCCGTATCGGGCTGTTGCTTTTTATGTAAGTGGAAGAGGGGAAGTTCCGGTGCAGAAAAAAGTTGCTATTCCAACCGGTTTAGATTGGGAATTATGGCAAGGACCAGCAATTCATCGTGAATATACTGAGGAAACATGGAATTACAACTGGCACTGGTATGGTTGGAATTATGGTACGGCAGAAGCAGGTAATAACGGAACACACGAATTAGACGTTGCTCGTTGGGCATTGCAGGTTGCGTATCCCCAAAGCGTTTATGTTGAAGCAGGTAAAAGACATTTCTTCCACGATGGATGGGAAATGTACGATACAATGGATGCAACATTTAAATTTGGCGGCGATAAGGTAATTAAATGGGATGGCCGGAGCCGTTCGAAACACGATACTTATGCAATGGGTGGACGTGGTACAATTATATATGGTAGCGAAGGGACAGTTTTTGTTGACAGGGGTAAATATATTCTTTATGATCGACAAGGTAAAATTGTAAAAGATAGTAAATCAACTTCAAAAGAAGCCGGAACTGCACTTGGTGGTGGTGGTGACATGTCTACTTCGCATGTTACAAACTGGTTTAATGGAATTCGTGGAAACACAAAACTAAATGCACACATTGCAGAAGGTGTAATCAGCCAGGCAATGGTACATTATGCTAATGCAGCTTATCGAATCGGACATGGTTTTGACATTGATGATGTTTCGGGCAGAATGTATGATAAAGATGCCATGAAATTATGGGGGCGTGAATATGAACCAGGTTGGGAGCCAACTTTGTAAAACAATATTTTGAAAGGATTTTCTGAGAATGAAAATCCTTTCTCGTTTAATTTTAAACAAAAAAAATAAAACCAATATAATGGATAATTCAAGAAGAAAGTTTTTACAAAAATCGGCAACGGCACTAGGCGCCGTAACCATTTTACCATCTCATGTTCTGTTTGCAAAAAGTGCGATTAAGGATGAATCCGGAAACATAATTAGAGCTGCGGTTGTTGCTCCAAGCGACAAAGTAAACATGGCTTTTTGTGGAATTGGAAACCGGGGAGGTTCAATTCTACGCCAATTTAATGAGACCGGGTTGGTAAATACTACTGTAATGTGTGATGTTGATATGGGCGCAAAGCATACAATGAAAAACATTGAAGATCATCCAAAAGCAAAAAGATATCAGGATTTTAGAGAAATGTTTGATAAATCGGGAAAAGAGTTTGATGCAGTTTGTGTTGGAACCCCGGATTTTTCTCACTTTCCAATTTCAATTCTGGCAATGTCGGAAGGAAAACATGTTTATACTGAAAAACCTTTGACTCGTACTTTTAATGAATCTCAGATTTTAATAGATGCAACTAAGAAATATAAAGTTGCAACACAAATGGGTAATCAAGGGCATTCAGAAGGCAATTATTACCAATTTAAAGCTTGGGTAGAAGCTGGAATAATAAAAGATGTAACTAAAATTACAGCTCATATGAATGGTAAACGCCGTTGGCACGGTTGGGATACTAATATGACCAAATTCCCGGCAGGAACAACGCTTCCTGACACATTAGATTGGGACACCTGGTTAATGACTTCTCAGCACCACGATTATCAAAAAGATTTTGTAAACGGCCAGTGGCGTTGTTGGTACGACTTTGGAATGGGTGCGCTTGGCGACTGGGGAGCGCATATTATGGATACTGCACATCAGTTTCTTGATTTAGGATTACCATACGAGGTTGACCCGGTAAAAATTGTAGGTCATAATACATTGTTTTATCCAACTGCATCAACACTTGCATTTAAATTCCCGAAAAGAAAAAAAATGCCGGCATGTACAATTACCTGGTACGATGGCGTGGATAATATTCCTGCAGTTCCCGAAGGATATGGAAAACTAGAAGTTGATCCAAATATTCCTCCTGTTGCCGGTGAGCTTAAACCAACAAAATTAGGCGCCGGTAAAATTATTTATGGAAAAGATCTAACTTTTAAAGGTGGTTCGCACGGGAGTACACTTTCTATTATTCCTGAAGACAAAGCTAAAGATATGGCTTCTAAATTACCTGAAGTTCCCGAAAGTCCTTCCAATCATTTCGAAAATTTTGCGAAAGCTGCAATGGGAAAAGAGAAAACAAACTCGCCATTTGAAGTGGCTGGCCCATTAAGTCAGGTTTTTTGTTTGGGAGTTCTTGCACAGAAATTGAATACAAAAATTAAATTTGATAGAGAAACAAAACAAGTAACCAATAGTAAACTGGCTAACGAATTGCTTGTTGGAACTCCACCTCGTAAAGGTTGGGAAGAGTTCTATAAGTTGTAATAACCTGAGTTCGATTGAAAATATTTTACACAGAAAGTCAGGATTGTGCAAGATTTGTGGTGAAGATTCAGAAAGAATAACGGGTTAT
>JABMPI010000382.1 GCA_013203755.1 Bacteroidota bacterium | reverse complement strand
AGTCCAAACATCTCCAACTCCACGTTTATCAAGGTTACCAACAGTTGCATGATGTTTTATATGCATACCGTGCCACTTGTAATAAGGCGTAAAAGCAAGAACACCAAAAAACATTCCTACCAATTTATTCGCTTTGTCCGATTTAAAAAACGAACCATGCCCACAATCGTGAAAAATAATAAATAGCCGAACCAAAAATCCTGCAGAGACTAAAATTAAGAACGCTGTTAACCAATAAGAAATAGTAAGACTGTACACCATTAAAATCCATAATCCAACGTACGGAACAAATGTGTTAGCAATTTGCCAAATACTCCTACCAATTTTGGGCGTACTATATTTCTCTTGGTTTTTATAAAAATCTGCCCACGGATTCTCCCCCACTTTCTTCTCTCTCGATTTCATTCTACAATTGCTATAATTTCGGTTTCAATTCAATTAACGGTTTGTGAAGAAGTATGTTTAGATTTTAACAATTATTAGACACTCTATTCGGTTTATGAAATGAAATACATGTAATCTGAGAGTTTTATTACATTTAAGATGCTAATAAAAAATTTGCCTTAAACAAGGCAAAATAATCGTAAAAAAAACCTACATCTTGTTAAGTTTCATTCTTGTGTTATGCAGCTCCGTATTTATTTTTGTGTAGCGGTCCATCGAACTCTTTTTATATAATTCAAACTCTTCTTTAATTTCCTTATATTCTTTTTTTGTATCCGTAGTAATTTTATTACTTCTTTTAAATAGAAGGAAAACAAAACCGGATAATACTGCAAGCCCCAAAGTAAGCATGTACATAAAAAATGTATAAGCAGTTTTATTAATATTCTGACCCATTACACTAATTGAATTTACACGTTTAATACTTTCATTAAGTTTTACTTGTGTTTCTTCTATTTGTGAAGTTTTTGTGTCTAATTCGTTTTGCAGAGATAATATCTGTTTTTCGTTAGCTAATATCTCTTTATCCAAACCAGTAATAGAATCTGTTACAGCATTATAGAACTGATCTATTTGAGTTTCTTTTAAGAAAATAGAACCATTCCAAAAATTAAGGTTTTGTTTGAATACAGTATATTGTTGATTTAGATTTTTCTCGCTTTTCCATGCATCAATATCTTTTTTAGCAAAAGTAATTAACGACATAGAAATTAATAAAATAAATAGCACAGTAAATTTTTTCATCTTTCTTTCAATTATAATATAGTCAATTAACGAGCAAAAGTCAGGATTGTTATTTATTCTACAAAACTCTTTTAAAATATAACGTTTTAATGCTTGTCTACAAAGTTAGATTAAGAATAATACTAAAATTGAGGACAAGAAATTAGCAAAAGGGGAACACCTTTTTCGAGAGACAAAGAAACAAATTTTTAATGCGAAGAGAGATCTACAACTCAGAAATAATTTAATGGGCTAGTTACAACTTTTACAATTTTTATAAAACCCAATACAACCAGAATTTCATTAATCCTTCCCCCTGAACAGATGGAAAAATCCATGGGCGCGTTTACGTTTTCCATCGCGGCCTTCACCAACAACATTGTAGTAATAAACCCCCGGACTTGCAAAACGACCTCCCATTATTCGGCCATCCCAAACTGTCTCGGACCATGTACCTTCGAAACCACGAATATCTTCACTTTCCCAAAAGTGGATTCGTTTTCCCCAGCGATTAAAAATAGAAATTTTTATACTTTGCATGGACCAAAACTGAACAACAAAATTGTCGTTTGTTCCATCGCCGTTGGGTGTAAATACATTGGGAACAGCTACAAATGACGTATCAACTTTAATATACTTCTCAATATAAACAGTATCGATACAAGTATGAAATTCAGATATTTTTTTCGACACCAATTTAACATCGTACGTTCCTGAATTTTCATACGTATAAATCGGGCTTTCATCGTAAGCAACAATCATTATACTGTCAATTGGTCCGTCAGAATCTTCTCCTTCCCGTTTAATTTCATCTAAATTTCTATACAGATACCACTCGTATTGGTCGGAATCTCCATTCTCCGATTCGTTATTAAAATTCACTATTAAAGGTGCTTCTCCATTATCTGGATCAACCGAAAAAACAGCTTTTGTAACAATCGACTCGTACGTAACATTTGTAGTACCTTCGCAATCAAACTTATCGTAAACCCTAAAAGTATAATCGGTATCTTTTGTTGGTGGATTAAATATTTGAGGATTTAATGTTGATGCCATTAAAACATCCCCATCTTTCCAAGCCACCTGAACATTTTTGTAAACTTCCACTTCACTGTTATCAACTAAATCGTAATAGTTTAATTTTGCTGTAGTAAAGTTGCCACTCAAACTAAAACTCACACAATTCGATTCTCCAACAACAGCATCGGTAATTGTCCAGTTGTTAAACACCCAGGCTCTGTAAATTTCAGAATTTGCTCCCAGAGTTATTGTAACCCGGTAACCTCCATCTGCCAAACCTGTAATTTCGGAATACGAATTATCACTACTTTCAGAGAAATAGAATTCAAACGCAGCCGTTTGGTTGTTGTACACTTCCCAAAGAAAAGTTTTTGTACCTGTTATTTGAGTTGTTGCCCGCAGAATTCCATTATTGGCAAGCGAATCTTCCGAACAAAAGATAAATATATCGTCTGTCTCCTGAAATGTTGGATAAGAGGTTTTATCCACTGCATCGGAACCCGGTGCAGAAATTTGGCCATTTACCCAACCCGAAAACAAAAAACACAGTGCAAAAATTAAAACGGTTATACTTCTTTTCTTACTCATAGAAATATCAAACTTTAAGCTACAATATTAACGTATAATTTTAATTTAATTGTCTGCATCTACACAAAAATCAAATTATCTAACCAAAAATTGAAACTAGCTGCAATTTAAATTTCCTTCCAGCCGACTCACTGTTTAAGCGAGTTCCATTAGAATGAACCTACGAATTCTATCAAAAATCTTCAAAGCAATAATTACGATGGAATAAATTAAATAAGAAAATAGACTTACAATCGTAAAAAAAACATCTGTTTTGTTGATAAAAGATATTGAGAAAACAGTCGAAACCATTGAACAACTTTTACTTTTGTTTTTTATATTTTAAAAAATCTCAATCTTGTTTTGGACTATCTTAAAGAATTAAATAAAATACAGAAAGAAGCTGTTATCCGAACAGAAGGACCAGCATTGATTATTGCTGGCGCCGGATCCGGAAAAACGCGGGTTTTAACCTATCGCATTGCACATTTATTAAATCAGGGAGCAAAACCTTATTCCATTTTATCGCTAACTTTTACCAATAAAGCAGCGAAAGAGATGAAAGAACGAATTGCAAAAGTAGCTGGCGAAAATATTGCCCGATACCTCTGGATGGGAACTTTCCATAGTATCTTTTCCAGAATTCTGCGAACCGAGCACGAAGCAATTGGTTATCCGTCGAACTTTACAATTTACGACAGCGCCGACAGTAAAAGTTTAATAAAAGCAATTATTAAAAGCTTTCAGCTCGACGATAAAATGTACAAGACGAATGTTGTTGCCAGTCGCATTTCCATGGCAAAAAATAATTTGTTAACGCCAAATATTTATGCCAACAATGCAGAAATACGTAGCACCGACAAAAGCATGAGAATGCCCCAAATAACAGAAATTTACAAGGAATACACAAAACGCTGTTTTCTTTCGGGAGCAATGGATTTCGATGATTTATTGTTAAAAACCAACCTGCTTTTTCGTGATAATCCTGAGATTCTGGAAAAATATCAGAACCGGTTCAATTATGTAATGGTAGACGAGTACCAGGATACCAATTTTGCACAGTATTTAATTATAAAAAAGCTTTCGGCCAAACATAAAAATATTTGTGTAGTTGGCGACGATGCACAAAGTATCTACTCTTTTAGGGGCGCAAAAATTGAAAATATCCTTAATTTTAGAAAGGATTACCCGGAACATAAAATTTTTAAACTCGAGCAAAATTACCGCTCTACACAAAACATTGTAAATGCGGCAAATAGTATAATAGCACAAAATAAAAGGCAAATTCCTAAAACTATTTTTTCTGAAAAAGAGGAAGGAAAACCCATTAAAGTTCTTTCTGCATTAACAGACAACGAGGAGGGTTTTTTAGTTGCTAACGAAATAGCTGAAACACAACTGCGGGATCATTTCCAACCTCAGGATTATGCAATTTTATATCGGACCAATGCACAATCACGAATTTTTGAGGAATCGCTTCGAAAACGCAATATCCCCTATAAAATATATGGTGGTTTAAGTTTTTACCAACGTAAGGAAATAAAGGACTTGCTGGCGTATTATCGAATGACAATAAATCCGGCAGACAATGAAGCGTTAAAGCGTATAATAAATTTCCCGGCACGCGGAATTGGCTCAACAACAATGTTGAAATTAGAAACGGCCGCTTCAAATAACGAAACAACAATTTGGAAGACGATTATTAATTTGGGGGAATCTAACCCAGCCGGATTAAATAAAGGAACGGTTTCGAAAGTATTGAATTTTGTAAATCTCATCCAAAACTTTAGTACTTACTCGAACGAAAACGACGCTTTTGACACAGCAAAAACCATTGCAGAGCAAACCGGAATTTTAAAGGAGTTATATAACGACAAATCGCCCGAAGGTTTAAGCCGACACGAAAATATTCAGGAATTATTAAACGGAATCCAAGAGTTTAGCATTTCTGCAAAAGAGGAAGGTCGCCCCGAAAAACTGGAAAATTACCTGGAAGATGTTGCTTTACTCACCGATCAGGACAATGAAAAAGATGAAGATCGAAATAAAGTAACCATGATGACCATCCATTCTGCAAAAGGACTGGAATTTAAAAATGTTTTTGTGGTTGGTTTGGAAGAAAACCTTTTCCCCTCGCAACCTCGTGGCGATAATAATACCGCGGAAGCTTTGGAAGAAGAGCGCCGACTGTTTTATGTTGCCATAACCCGTGCCGAAGAAAATGTATGGTTGTCGTACGCAAACCAACGTTATCGCTGGGGAAACCTTGATTATTGTACTCCAAGTCGTTTTTTGGAAGAGTTAGATGAAAAATATTTAGATTACTCAAATGTATCCCGATTTTCAAGGTCTTTTAAAAACACAATGCCACAAAATACGGAAAACCAAAGGCCTAATTACGAACGCAAATCTAAAGCACCCACAATTAATTCTCCTGTAACCCAAAACATTTTCAACAAAAAACTCGTTTCTTTAAAAGAATCAGGAAAAAGACATGCTGCATTTGCTGGCGACGATGCTTCAAAAATACAATCGGGAATGATTATTGAGCACCAACGCTTTGGAGAGGGTAAAGTAATGCGGGTTGAAGGTGTTGCACCCGATATAAAAGCAACAATATTTTTTCAAAAACATGGTCATAAACAACTATTATTGAAATTCGCCAAGTTGAAAATTAAAACTTAAATCGTTCAAAAAAATAAAAAATTGGGATTTGCCCAGAATTCATTAGTTTTGCAAAACTATCTTCTGGAAAATTTTTAATATATTTCCTAACAACAAGTTAGTTACCAAAAGAAAAATTTAAATGGATTATAATTCACAAAGGACAAAACTTGCGCTTCCTGAATATGGAAGAAATATACAAACTATGGTGAACTTCTTGTTTACCATTGACGATAAAGAGAAACGTAACCGTCATGCGCAAACAGTTATCGACGTTATGGGTAATCTTTATCCATATCTCCGTGATGTTGCCGAATTTAAACATAAACTGTGGGATCATTTAGCAATTATGTCTAATTTCGAATTAGACATCGATTATCCTTACGATCCTCCGTCACCTGACATCCTCACTGAGAAACCTAAAATTGTACCCTACAATCAACATCGAATAAGGTACAAACATTATGGGCGTACCATGGAATTATTAATTGAAAGCGTGGATGGTTTAGAAGGAGAAGAGAGGGAAATTATGATTGAGTTGTTAGCCAACCACATGAAAAAATCTTATTTAGCTTGGAATAAAGATGCGGTTGAAGACAAAAAAATATTCAAAGATATAGCCGAACTATCAAAAGGTAAAATAGTTGTTGATGAGGAACTAAAACTCACTGAAACAAAACAAATACTTAGCAGCTCGAAACCCAAAAAGAAAAAGAGTAGCACTTCAGGTAAATCTCATAAAAGGTATTAATCTTTTTACCCAAATCAAATGTCAACTTTCATAATCGAGGGTGGATCAGCATTAAACGGCAACCTCACACCTCAAGGGGCAAAAAATGAAGCACTTCAAATTATTTGTGCAACCATTTTAACAGACAAAAATGTTTTGGTTGAAAACATTCCTGAAATCAGGGATGTACTAAAACTAATAGATATTCTAAAAGGTCTGGGGGTTGAAGTAGAACGAGTTGAAAAAGGAAAATTTCGTTTTAATGCTAAAAATATTAATGTTGATTTTCTGAAAAGCTCAGAATATGCTATACAAGCAGCCAGTTTGCGAGGTTCAATTATGATGATTGGCCCGTTGCTCGCCCGTTTTGGAAAGGGTTTTATACCACAACCCGGTGGCGATAAAATTGGACGACGCAGATTAGACACCCATTTTATTGGCTTGCAAAAATTAGGTGCCTCATTCGAATATGATGCCGAAAACCACTGGTATTCTATTTCTGCTACCAAGCTAAAAGGCGAATACATGTTGCTTGATGAAGCATCGGTAACCGGAACTGCCAATATTTTAATGGCAGCTGTTTTAGCAGAAGGAACAACCACCATTTACAATGCAGCCTGCGAACCCTATTTGCAACAATTGAGCAAAATGTTAGTTTCTATGGGTGCAAAAATAAGTGGAATTGGCTCCAACCTTTTACTTATTGAAGGTGTAACTTCTTTATCGGGATGCACACACCGTATTTTGCCCGACATGATAGAAGTTGGCAGTTTTATTGGACTTGCAGCAATGACCGCCTCCGAAATTACAATTAAAAATGTAGGCGTGGAACACCTTGGTATTATTCCCGCAGCCTTTAGGCAATTGGGAATTACTATTGAACAAACAGGCGACGATTTAATAGTTAAAGATACCGACCATTATGAAATAGAATCGTACATCGATGGTTCAATCATGACCATTTCGGATGCACCCTGGCCCGGATTAACACCCGACCTTTTAAGTGTATTTTTGGTTGTTGCTACACAAGCAAAAGGCAGTGTATTAATTCATCAGAAAATGTTTGAAAGCCGCTTGTTTTTTGTTGACAAACTAATTGACATGGGTGCTCAGATTATACTTTGCGATCCGCACCGTGCAACAGTTATCGGGTTAAACCGCGTACATGCGCTGCGGGCAACAAAAATGACATCTCCCGATATTCGTGCAGGAATTGCATTATTAATTGCTGCCATGTCGGCCAAAGGGAAAAGTTCCATCGACAACATTGAACAAATAGACCGCGGATACGAAGATATTGATGGAAGGCTGAACCAAATGGGAGCAAAAATATTGCGTATTTAAATTCCATAATTGAAATCTAATGTTATTCAACTAAACTTTCACCCCGATTTTTCGTTGTTTATTAACAAGATTATATATTTTTAGACCGTAAAAAATTAAAGTTTAGTAAAATGAAAAAGTTAGTATTAATTATAGCAGTATTATTTTTAGCAACCGGAATTTCTCTGGCACAAAATAAAATAGGTGTTGGTATTGGGAACAAAGCTCCTGAACTAATTGGTAAATCGCCAAGTGGAGAAACCATTAAACTGTCGGACACACGTGGAAAGTTAGTATTATTAGATTTTTGGGCATCGTGGTGTGGCCCATGCCGCAGAGAAAATCCAAATGTTGTTCATGCCTATAACACATTTAAAAACACAAAATTTACAAACGGCGATGGCTTTGTAATTTTTAATGTCTCACTTGACAAAACTGCCGATGCCTGGAAAAAAGGTATTGCAGCTGATAAATTAAATTGGCCTTACCACATTAGTGATTTACAGTACTGGAGTTCGAAACATGCTGCTATTTATGGAGTTCGCAGTATCCCTAGTAGTTTTTTAATTGACGAAAACGGAATTATTGTTGCAAAGGGAAATGCAATTAGGGGACCAGGTTTAGAAGCCGCATTAAAAAAATACGCAGAAAAAGCATTATAAGGCTACTCTTTTAAGATATTTCTAAATTATACAAATTGGCACTTAACAATCGCGTTAAGTGCCAATTTGTCTTTTATCTTTGCATGGCAAAATTTTTGATAGCAAGGTGTTCGGGTTTAAAATTCAGAAAAACAGGTAATTTTGGCTCGTTTTGATTTTCAAATTGAATAGATAATGACAGAAGAAAATATGAATAAAGAAGTAGAAGTAATCGCTGAAGAAGTAAAACAAGATACTCCAATAACTGAAGAGGCAAAAGTAGAGGCTCCGGAAAAAGAAGAGGTTGTTAAAGAAACAACAAGCAATAAGAAGAAATCCAGAAAAGAAAAGAAAGTTTCTGAACTGGAGGAATTGGGCTTTAAGCTAGCTGACATTCAAGACAAACATCTACGCTTGCAGGCAGAATTCGACAATTTCCGTCGCAGAACCATGAAGGAAAAAATAGATCTTATTAAAAATGGTGGCGAATCTGTTTTGATTAACATTCTTCCTGTAATAGATGATTTTGAACGAGCACTGGATTCATTAAAAGATGTTGCGGATGACGATGCCGGAAAACAAGGAACAGCACTTATTTACAATAAATTCGAAGAATTTCTAAAGCAAAATAACGTAAAAGAAATTGATGCTTTACATCAGGTTTTTGATGTTGACATGCATGAAGCATTAACAAAAATTCCAGCTTCCGAAGAGAAACTAAAGGGCAAAGTTGTTGATGTTATTCAAAAAGGATATTTGCTTAACGAGAAGGTAATCCGATTTGCCAAAGTTGTAATCGGGGAATAAAAGATATTCAAAAAATGTCGAAAAGAGATTATTACGAAGTTTTGGAAGTTGGCAAAAATGCCAATCCCGAAGAGATAAAAAAGGCTTACCGCAAAAAAGCAATTCAATTTCACCCAGATAAAAATCCGGGAGACGCTGCATCTGAAGACAAATTTAAAGAAGCAGCCGAAGCATACGAAGTGCTTAGCAATTCTGAGAAAAAGCAGAGATTCGACCAATTCGGTCATGCCGGAATGGGTGGTGCTGCCGGAGGTGGTTTTGGCGGGGGCTTTTCAGATGTTGAAGATATATTCTCTTCGTTTGGAGACATTTTTGGTGGACACTTTGGTGGATTTGGCGGATTTGGAGGCGGTGGCAGAAGCCGTGGAGGACGCCGGGTTAGCAGAGGTTCCGATTTACGTGTAAAAGTAAAACTCAACCTAAAAGAAGTTATTAACGGGACAGAGAAAAAAATAAAAGTAAAGAAGTATGTAGCTTGCCAACCTTGTAGTGGCACGGGAGCAAAAGACGGTTCCTCTCATTCAACTTGCGGAACATGTCGTGGCTCGGGCCAGGTTACCCGAATTACCAATACTTTGCTCGGTCAGATGCAAACTGCATCGGTATGTCCAACCTGCCAGGGCGACGGCAAAATGATTACCAATAAATGCCACCATTGTGCCGGAGAAGGTGTAATACGCGACGAGGAGGTAATTAGCATTCAAATTCCGGCGGGTGTTGGCGAAGGCATGCAACTTAATGTTTCAAATAAAGGAAATACGGGTCGACGTGGAGGTATAAACGGAGATCTTTTGGTAGTGATTACTGAAGAGGATCACCCAGAATTAATTCGCGACAACAATAATCTTATTTACAATCTTTTTCTTTCCTTCACCGAAATTACATTGGGAACAACTGCGGAAATTCCAACAGTTGAAGGAAAAGTAAAAGTAAAAATAGAAGCTGGTACTCAACCTGAAAAAATATTACGTTTACGTGGAAAAGGAATTCCGGATGTAAACGGATATGGGAAAGGTGATTTAATGGTTCGTGTTCATGTTTGGATTCCGAAAAATCTAAGTAACGAAGAAAAAAGAATGCTGGAAAAACTTCAAAGTTCTCCAGGGTTTCAGGCTGGCCCATCGGCTGCTGAGAAAAACTTTTTTGAGAAAATGAAAGATATGTTTGAATAGAAACTGTCGCTTTTCGTTCACCAAAAAATAAATAGTTCCCAATTTTAAAGCTGCATTAATAAAGATAGATTAATGCAGCTTTTCATTTATACCAACTCAACAAAATTTCCAAAGAACCCGATTTGAGCAATGCTTCTTATTGGTACTCGTGAGCTAACAAACCAACGCCAGATTATAGTTATACTCAAACCAAATAGCTTTTCGGTTTTTATACTTGTT
>JABMPI010000381.1 GCA_013203755.1 Bacteroidota bacterium | reverse complement strand
CGATGGGGTTGTATCCATTTTGGTAAAAATTGAAGAGAACGAAGAATATGGGAATGTCGAGGTTAAAAAGACCATCAACTGGGGTCTCCCAAATATGGATGACATGCATACTCATAAAAGGGAGCTGTGGAGTTCATTGGCTCCTTTATGGATGGTTATTACGCTTATAGTGCTTATGGCCGGGGTATACTCACAATTCGCTGTAATCGCCTATAAGCTTTTTAAAATAAAACGAGTGTAACTAAATCTTTAATAATTAAAACGGAGGTAACAATGAAAACAAAAATGAAACACATCGAAATCGCGCTGTTACCGGTACTAATTTTTATTTTTTTCTCCTTTACACTAAAGGGGAAGCAAAACAATGAATGGAAGACACCTGAGTATTGTAAAAAATTACAAAATGATGTCCCTTGCACCAAGGAAAATTTATTGTTAGGCAAAGCGCTGTACCGAAAACATTGTAATTCTTGTCACGGAGAGAAAGGAGAAGCAGACGGAATTAAAGCAACAAAATTGGATTCACCACCGGCAAAATTCGTGGTTGAGTCCTTTTGCCAACAAACTGATGGAGAGATATTCTACAAAATCTCCCAGGGAAGAGGAGACATGGGATCCTACAAAAAGAAGTTATCCAAGGAAGACAGGTGGCTGATTGTAAACTATGTACGATCGCTTGAAGTAAAATAATTAGTCGAAACACAGGTATTTAATCTGCAAACAGAATCGGATTAAATATATGAACGCGCTATAAACTACAGTATGAAAAAAATATTGATATCAGGATTAACCGCATTGCAGGTTCTGTTGGCTGGTTCCTCACCAACAATGTTGCTGTGAAAGCCGAATTGGTGAGTCAGGAGTATAAGGATTTCGTTCCAACGGACATTCGCTCAGGTGGAAAATTTACCGGCGCGGTGATCGAGGCATCAATTGGATTTTAAAATTGAACCAACAATCTACATGATCCAAAATAAAACCTATAAATAGGGAAATCATGAGACCTTTTATCACCGTACTTAAACATGATGAAACAGGGTGTGCTCCGAGCGGGGCACATCCATTTGGCAACCATAAATAGTTCGTTTCATTGGACTTGGCCAGCCCGGGTTCATACTTTTTAAGTTTAGATTATAGTTTTTTTTAATGGGGACGCCGGCACACGCCGGTGTCCCCTTCTTTTTTGACCAAAAAGTTCCGACTTGGTAGAATACAAACCACGTTGAGATCTTAACAGGGGATTTGTCTCTAGTAAAGGGAAAGGACATTAGTGGAATAAGTTGTAAGTTACAAGTTGTTAGCTATCAGTCAAACTCACTTACCACTTACCACTTTCAACTTTCATCAACCTTCAACTAAAAAAAATGCCAACAAAATTCACAAACGCAATATCCAAGGAGAAATCCCCATTCAAAAAAGACTTCTGGCTACACACCTTCATTGTCGTCTTTTTTGCCGCTTGGCTTAATTCGCTTATAGGCACTGTTGATTTAGCCAATTGGTTTCTTGAAAATATCTTGGTTGTTCTGTTCGCGGGCTTTTTGGTGCTATCGTATCGAATATTTAAGTTTTGTACCCTCAGCTATCTATTGATCTGTATCTATTTATGCCTGCACGTGTATGGCTCGAAGTATTCGTATGCAGAGAATCCACTTGGCTATTGGTTAAAGGATGCATTGGATCTTCAGCGAAATCATTACGATCGTATAGTCCATTTTAGTTTTGGTTTTTTGTTGGCCTATCCCATGCGGGAAGTGTTTTTGTCGTGGTTGAAATTCAAACCCTGGGTGGCATGGGTGTTGCCAATTGAGATAACCTTATCCATTAGTGGATTCTATGAACTGATTGAGTGGGCCGTTGCCGATATTTTCTTTAAGGCACAGGGTGATGCTTACCTCGGAACTCAGGGAGATATCTGGGATGCTCAGAAAGATATATTCTTAGCATTTTTAGGTGCAATTTTGGCAACGACGATAGTTTCTTTGATAAAGAGGGGCTTGCGGTCGGACGACAAATAATCGTCCCCTAGCGACGAGGTCGCTTAAGCGACCTCGTCG
>JABMPI010000380.1 GCA_013203755.1 Bacteroidota bacterium | reverse complement strand
TAAACCTCATTGCCGAAATGATAGAACCCTACAAAGGCGTAATTTACGACCCTGCCTGTGGTTCGGGTGGTATGTTTGTGCAATCGGTGAAGTTTATTGAAAGCCACCACGGAAACAAACGCGAGGTTTCCATTTACGGACAGGAATACACCGCTACCACTTACAAACTGGCAAAAATGAACCTCGCCATTCGTGGTATTGCTGCCAATTTGGGGGATGTGCCTGCCGATACGTTTGGCCGCGACCAGCATCCCGACCTGAAAGCCGATTTTATTATGGCCAATCCTCCATTTAACCAGAAAGACTGGCGGGCAAGCACGGAACTCATCGACGACCCACGCTGGCGGGGATACGAAGTGCCACCCACCAGCAACGCCAACTACGGTTGGATATTAAACATGGCTTCCAAACTTTCCGAAAACGGAGTGGCCGGTTTTATCCTTGCCAATGGCGCACTGTCAGGAGGTGGCGAAGAATACAAGATTCGTAAAAAACTGATTAAAAACCGGTTGGTTGAGGCAATTCTTGTGTTACCCCAAAATATGTTTTATACAACCAATATAAGTGTTACCCTTTGGATTTTAAACCACAACAAAAAAGAAAGAACAGTTACCTTAAACGATGTAGTTAAAAACTACCGGAACCGCGAAGATGAAATACTGTTTATGGATTTAAGGGAAATGGGTTCACCTTTTGAAAAGAAATTCACCCAATTTTTACAACCCGATATTGACAAGGTAACTTCAACTTACCACGGTTGGCAACAGAAAAATAACAGTTACGAAAATATCCCGGAATTTTGTTATTCGGCAAAAATTGAAGAAGTAAAAGTTAAAGATTATTCGCTGGTACCAAGCAAATACATTGAATTTGTAAACCGGGATGAAAACATTGATTTTGATGAAAAAATGACTGCCCTGCAAAGTGAATTCAGTGAATTATTGCAAGCCGAAGAACAATCGAAAAAAGATTTACTAAACGTTTTTAAAGAATTAGGTTTTGAAATCGAATTATAGGAAAATAGGAGATTGCATTCGGCTTGTTGACGAACGAAATTCAGATTTAAAAGTAAAACTACTTTTGGGATTAAGCATTTCCAAAGTATTCATTTCATCGGTTGCCAATATTGTTGGAACCAATATGGCAAATTATAAGATTATCCGCAAAAGTCAGTTTGCTTGCAGTGTAATGCAGGTGCGGCGTGATAAAAAAATCCCGGTTGCATTGATGAAAGATTTTGATGAAGCAATCATTTCACAAGCATATCCGGTTTTTGAGGTTAAAAATGAAGAAGAAGTAAATCCCGAATACCTGATGATGTGGATGAGCCGTTCTGAATTTGACAGACAAGCTTGTTTTTTAGCTGTTGGTGGCGTTCGCGGAAGTTTGGAATGGGAAGATTTTTGCGACATGGAACTTCCTGTGCCCTCCATCGAAAAACAGCGCGCTTTTGTAAAAGAATACAACACCATTGTAAACCGCATAAAACTCAACGAACAACTCAACCAAAAACTGGAAGAAACCGCCCAGGCACTCTACAAACATTGGTTTGTTGATTTTGAATTTCCGGATGAAAATGGGAAGCCTTATAAAAGTAGTGGTGGAAAAATGGTTTGGTGTGAGGAGTTGGATAATGAAATTCCTGAGGGGTGGGAAGCAGGGAATCTCAGTCAAATCTCAGTTTGTTTAGATTATAAAAGAAAGCCGCTTTCTTTACTTGAAAGAAACGAGTTTAAGGGAGTTTATCCATATTATGGTGCAATGGGTATTGTTGATTTTGTTAAAGAATACATTTTTGATGGTGAGTTTATTTTATTCTCAGAAGACGGTGTTAATGTGATTGATTCCAAAGGACATCCTTCTGTTTTTTTTATTTGGGGTAAATTCTGGGTTAATAATCATGCACATATCTTAGAAGGGAAAAATGGATATAAGGTTCAATTTTTATATCTCGCTCTAAAAGAGGTTAATGTAAGTGATATTGTTACAGGTGCAGCACAACCAAAGATTAATCAAGAAAATATGAACTCGATAAAATTGGTTATTCCCAATTTGGATATTGTCATGAATTTTCAAAAACTGATAAAACCAATCTTTGAATCATATAAAATTTATTCTACCCAAACAAAAAGGCTTGAATTGTTAAAAAATTTACTTCTTTCCAAAATGACCAAAGTTGAAACTGAAAAAGAAGTTGTGTAAAATATGAGAGATAAACTGACATAACCATATTAATTAAACATGTACATTAAAGAATTAAACGCGGCATATTTTAAAAGTATTGGGAACAATCTTGAAACATTAAGATTCGGAATACCGAATGGTCAACCAGGAAGTGGACTTAATATTTTGCTCGGAGAAAATAATACCGGAAAGTCGACGATTTTTGAAGCATTTGATTTTTTGAGAAATAAGACATCTAAGCCGAAATCAAGTATTGTCAATAAATCATTTCCTGATGAAGATGCTTCGGTTGAAATTGTTTTTTGTGGAAATATTGATGCTGTAATTGAGCAGTTCTCACCTGACAATAAGAAGGCTGCATTTAGACAGCGAGTTTATGAAATTGAAAATATTGAACATTTAAAACTTCAGCGGTCTACGGTGGATAAAAATCCAATAAATATTTGGAATTCTGAAACAGGAACTTATGAAAATGTTTCAGGGATTGATGCACCTGTTAAAAGTATGTTTGAAACAAATTTTGTTTGGGCTGACACTAATCCAAACGATGAAGCAAAATTTGGCACAAGTACAATTACAGGAAATTTAATTGGTGAAATTCTTAACTCATTTACAGAACATCCCGAAT
>JABMPI010000379.1 GCA_013203755.1 Bacteroidota bacterium | reverse complement strand
GGAAAATCCCGCCAATAAAATATGCAGAAATTAATTCTAATGGAGCTAGCTCCATTAGAATTAAAAACAATAAATTTGATAATAGTAGAAAATTAAACAGTTCTAATTAAGGGAAGCCTACAATTGAACCAATGCAGATAGAGTAATTATCTATTAAATTGGAAAATTTAGAAGTATCGAAACTGTCGCTTGACACGTTTCGACAAATAACAGGTAATCATGACGCACCTGATGAAGTTGTCATGGAAATCATCAACAGTTTGTATAATCTGAGTTGCATTATTTGCAACCATAATAATTTAAAATAATGAATAACGAATATTTCAAAAGGTTCATTAAAAGTGAACCAGAAAAAGAGAAAAATAATAATGTTTGGGTATACACCCGAGTATCATCCAAGCAACAATTTGATTCAAATCACAGTTTGGAAAATCAAATTACATCAGCAAATAAGTTGGCAGAAAAAAGGAACTATAAAATCACTAATGAATTTGGAAATACTTATGAATCTGCAAAGAATGACTTTACGCGTAAAGAGTTTATGAAACTGATTAATGAGGTAAAAAAAAGTCGACAAAAACCTTTTGCTATAATGATTTACAAAATGAGTCGATTCTCAAGAACTGGAGGTGGTGCTATTGGACTTGTCGACGATTTAGTAAGAAATCAAGGAGTTCATCTTATTGAGGTATCTACAGAGTTAGACACAACCACAGAAGAGGGAGAGATACAAATTCATGATTCCTTAATTCATGCGCGTAAGGAAAATGTGGAACGATTAACCAATACAATACCAGGTTTAAAACGCTTTGTAAAAAGTGGTAATTGGCTTGGCAGAGCACCAAGAGGTTATGATCATTATGGTCCCAAAGTAAAGAACCCAAACTTTGTTCAAGGAATTCAAGAGCTTAAGATTAATAGTGAAGGGAAACTTTTAAAAATGGCTTGGGAATGGAAACTTCAAAATATTCCTGACTTTCAAATCAGACAAAAATTGTCAATCAGAGGTTTGAAAATCGCTAAACAAACTGTAAGTGCAATGTGGAGAAATCCTTTTTACTGTGGTATTCAGAAGAATTCTTTCCTTGATGGAGAAATTATTGAAGGCAATTGGAAGGGACTTGTATCAAAGGAGAGTTTTAAAATGATAAATGATCGTTTCGACACTAAACCTAAGAATGAGTATAAACCTTATACCGCTCAAATGGACAGGCCACTTCAAAATCAACTTTACTGTGGCAGCTGCAGTTCTAAAATGACTGGTTACAAAGCGAAGGGTAAGTACGATTACTACAAGTGTCTAAATACAAGTTGTAAAACCAAAGATTTGAGTGCGAATTCCTCCAAAAAGTCTATTAAGGAGGGTATTCACAACCTATTTCAAAATCTACTAACGAATTTTAAGTTAAAAGAGGTGTTAGAGGATGTTTTCAAGGAGCAAATGAAACTAACGCTTAATGAACAGAGTTTTAAGATCTACGATGATCAAACAATACTTAAAAAACGTTTAAAGGAGTTGCAAACTAAAAAAGAGACATTAGATAGTCGATTTGCATTTGGAGAGATTGATAATGAATTATACAATCGATTCATTGGTGCTGTAACATCTGAATTGATAGAAATCGAAGAAAAATTAGAAGATTTTAAAATAAAAATATCGAACCTGGATAAAAAGGTTTCTGAATTGATTGAATTCAGTAAAAACCTTAGTAATATATGGGTGTCTGGAGAATATGAGACTAAATTATCTATTCAAAAATTACTGTTTCCAGAAGGGATAGTCATAGACCCCGAAGACAGAACATATCGAACCTCAAACCTCAACCCAATATTTGGGTTAATTCATTCATTTACAGGTGATAATGATAGTGGAAATAAAAAACGGATCAGTAAAAATACTGATCCGTCTTGTGTAGTAGCGGGAGCAGGACTTGAACCTACGACCTTTGGGTTATGAGCCCAACGAGCTGCCAACTGCTCCATCCCGCAATATATTTTTTATTTCAATCGAAATTTCTTCTCTAACGGGTTGCAAATATACACTCTTTTTTGAAACCCACAATGTTTATTTTTATTTTCCTTCAAATTTATTGGACCTCGAATTTTAGAAAACTCTTTTGTGATTACAGTTTAATCCATTTTTTTTTTAATTTTATCAGGTTTTAATCTAAACTTATTAAATATGAATAAGAATCAGTCGAGAAGAAAATTTATTAAAAATTCTGCCACAGTAGCTGCGGCAGTTACAATTCCTTCTATTATTCCAGCGCACGCATTTGGTGCCAACGACCGCATTAACGCTGCCGTTTTAGGAGTTAATGGTCGCGGGAAGAGTCACATTTCAAGTTTTATGGCGCAGGAAAATGTGGAAATAACTCATTTATGCGACCCTGACATGAATATTTTGACAGAGCGTCAGAAACAATTCAAGGAAAAGTACGGTAAAGATGTTGCCCTGGAGCAGGATCTTCGTAATATTTACGACAACAAAGATATCGATGTTGTAAGTATTGCAACTCCAAACCACTGGCATTCGCTTGCAATGATCTGGGCTTGCCAGGCAGGGAAAGACGTGTATGTTGAGAAACCGGGATCGCACAACATTTACGAAGGCCGCAAAATGGTTGAGGCTGCCGCAAAATACGATCGTATTGTGCAACATGGTGTTCAACTCCGAAGCTCTCCTTCAGTACGAGAAGCTGTGCAATTAATGCACGATGGTTACATTGGTCGCGTGTATATGGCTCGCGGTTTGGTTTTCCGCTGGAGGGCAGATATTGGCAACAAAGGATTTTCACCTGTTCCTGAAGGACTGGATTACGATTTATGGACTGGCCCGGCAACAAAACGGCCGTTCAGCCGCGACATAGTACATTACAACTGGCACTGGACCTTTGAATACGGTAATGGAGACGTAGGTAATCAGGGAATTCACGAAACCGACTTATGTATGTGGGGACTGGACGTTGGCTTACCTACAAAAATTACTTCAATGGGCGGCAAATTCCTTTGGGATGATGCCAAGGAAACTCCTGAATTATTGACTTCAATATATCATTATCCTGAAGAGGATAAAATTATCCAGTTCGAAGTGCGTCCGTGGTGTACAAATACCGAAGAAGGTGCAACCGTTGGAAATATTTTCTACGGCGAAAAGGGTATTCTTGTAGTTGACGGGTACGACAAATACAAATTCTATATGGGTAAAAACCGCGAACTCGCAAAAGAAGGTGACGACGGTTCAATTGCAAAGTCTGAAATGGACAGAGGCGATGGCGGTACCGACGGGCATTTCAAAAACTTTATCGAGGCTGTTCGGGCACACGATAAAACCATTCTGAATGGTCCGGTAGAAACAGCGCATTTATCTTCGGGCTTGGCACACCTGGGCAACATTGCTTATCGTACAGGTAGAGTATTGACATTCGATCCGAAATCGGAAAGATTTGTTAACGACCCGGAAGCAGATAAAATGCTCACCCGCAATTATCGTGACAAATTTGTTGTTCCGAGTATCGTATAAAAATTAATAATCTGAATGATTTATATGCCCGCGCAGAACCGTTTTCTGCGCGGGTTTTTTAGGTGAATTTTATTCTATACTTATCGGAATATCAAGCCATTTCTCAAGTTTAATTTTGACTTCTTTTTTCTGATTTTCGGGCAGGTTATTAATTCGGGTTGAATGGCTTCCTCCAGGTTTTACAATTTTTAAGAAATTGTTTTTGTCTGAAACTTCAAACCCGGAGGCCGACCACGGATCGAAACCACCATAAATAAACAAGATCTCTGAATCAGTAGTTTTAATAAATCTCTTCACATCCTTCGTCGCTGCCTTTTTATACTTTATTTTCAAATGTTCAGGAATAAAAATTTTACTTAAATATTTTTTAGCCGATTTAATCGAAAGGTATTTTTTAAACGGTTTAGTATCGTAACCATAATATCCCAATTCGTGGGCAGCCTGTACAAAAAACGATTTTATACCTTCCATTCCTTCAATAGCAAAATACGATGGACTTGAAACAATCATCAAATGTTCAAACAACTCATCAATGTTATCATTTACAGATGGTACTTTGTCTGTTAACCGCCCCCACTGCCACAAAGCAAAGGGATACTCCAAAACACAATAATCTAAAACTTCATCTATTGAAATCTGAAAAGTGTACTTTTTTTGTGCAGAAAACTCCTTTAGTTTTGGAATAATAAGTGCTCTGTTCTTTAGAATTTCCAATTGAAAATCTTCGATTCTTTGACGTTGTTCAGCAGTTCCCGGCACATCACGTAAAAAGGATTCGTGACGACCATCTTCTACTCCAAAATTTAACGGGCAAACATAAGCCACCGAAACATCCACATCGTTTGGATAATAGGTTCGGTGATAAACAGCTGTTTGTCCGCCTTTGCTAATTCCTGTATTTATCCATTTACCGGCATAATATTTTTTAAATAATTCAGTAATTTTATGATGATCGGCAGCTGCATTGCCAACCGTTAAATATTTCCAGTTTAACGGCTCCGGCCACGACTCACCGAAATAACGGTGTTCAATACAAATTTGACTGGAGTTTAACATCGGACTGAGTTCGTTCAAATACCTCGAACGCGCAGCATAATCTGCTCCATAACCTTCGGTAATAAGTAAAACAGGATTTTCTATTCCTTTGTCGGCCACAAAAACCCGTTGTTGGAAAAAGCCTTTGCTAAGATCGGAATGATCGACTGCCTGCTCCACCATAATTTCAAAAGTGACAGAAAAGAATTCGTTTCCTTCAATTTTCTCTACGCTTTTAATTTGGGGTTGCGCTTTTAGGAATTCTTCGAGTGTGGTTGTTTGTGCAAAAGTTAACAGTGAAACAAAAAATAATAGAAGTATAAGCTGCAGTTTTTTCATTTTTATATAAGTTTTTTTTGTCAATATTCAACTATTTGGACTCACCCTCTTCTCCCACTCTACGCGTAGAGTGGGACGATAATGTCGCAGACGTTATCAGGGTGAGTAATCTTAATTTTTTTTATTCAGTAATCCGATTCCCATGGAATAAGAATTAGTGTCAGGACGCAAGAATCAAAATACAAGACAAGAAATATTCATTCATGTTCCTTTGTTTTAAAAACTTTTATCTGGCCATGTTTTGTGTTGTTGTTATTATCGAAAAATAAATCCATTTTTTAAATCATCTTCAGGATCGAAATAAAATTGGTTTTGCCCTGTTATATGTGCAGTTCCCGAAACTTCAGGAATTACAGCTTTGTATGAACCAAACAAAGTCTCCTCCACAACTTTTACTGTCATTGTTGTATTCAGAATACTTTCAATAGTAATCTCCTCATCAACCTTTAATCCGTCTTTTAATGAATGAATTGCAGCGCGCGCACTAACTCCCGAACCGGTTGAGGAACGATCTACCTCACCTTCTGCAAATATGCAAACATTACGACTGTGATGATTTGGATTTTTAGGTTTACCCGTAAAAATGGTTCCGTATAAAAACGAAAGATCTTCTTCAAACGGATGGTTGATTTCGAAGTTCTCCATTACCGCACTTTTGATTTTCATTCCCCAATTTACCAACTGATTGAAGTCTGTTTTTTCCAGCCCAATCCCAACAGAGTCGGCATCAACAAAAGCATAAAAAGCGCCACCAAAAGCCACGTCAAACTTCACCTCTCCTATTCCAGCCACTTCAACTTTTTTATTGGTCAGCAAAACAAACGAGGGTACATTTTTAAAAAACACCCGATCAACTTTGTTGTTTTTAAGTTGTGCCCGTGCTCTAATTAATCCTGGGGGCGCATCAATTCTGTATTCAGTATTTTGGTCGTTTTTAACCAAAGCTCCGGTATCGTGCATTAGTTTAACCAGTGCAATAATTGCATGCCCACACATTGTACTGTATCCTTCGTTATGAAGAAAAAATGTTCCAAAATCGGAATCTTCGTTTATTGGTTCGGTAACCACAGCTCCGTACATATCGGCATGTCCGCGGGGTTCCCACATAATTCCGGTTCGGATATCATCCAAATTTTCACAAAAATACCTTCTCTTTTCCAGAATTGTATTTCCCTCTATTTTGGGTAATCCGTTTACGAAAACACGAAGTGGTTCGCCCCCGGTATGTAAATCGATGGTCTCAATTTTTTGCCAGAATTTAGGAGGATTCCAATTGAAGTTGGTTAATGGATTTTTGCTCATTAATCGCTTGTTTTTTTACTTTTGGATGAAAGTATAAAAGTTTTATCAAAATCTAATTCTTGCCACATGCAAATAAGTATTAAAACAAGGCTTGCGACAATTGCCATTTTATTATTTTTTAATGGGATTGGGCAAACTCTTCCAAAGGTGAAGTTTGAAACTACCCAGGGTGAAATTGTATTTGAAATAGATACGATAAATGCTCCGGTAACTGCCAAAAATTTTCTAAAACATGTCGGAATGGGGACGTATAAAAATGCCGTTTTTTATCGGGTAGTGCGAATGGATAATCAGCCCCAAAACAAAATCAAAATTGAAGTAATTCAGGGTGGAGTGTTTGTGGAAGATCAGTTTGAAAAGATAAAACCAATTCGCCATGAAACCACGAAAGAGACCGGGTTGCTTCATTTAGACGGTACTTTGTCGATGGCTCGGATGGAACCTGGAACAGCTTCAACCGAATTTTTTATTTGTGTTGGCGATCAACCTGAATTAGATTTTGGAGGTAAACGAAATCCCGACGGACAAGGTTTTGCCGCTTATGGGAAAGTTGTGAAAGGAATGGATGTGGTACGGGAGATTCAGCTACAAAAAGATGAGAACCAGACTTTGGGTGAGAAGATTAAAATATCGAATATGAAGATTGTCAACTAAATAAATGGGATGCCTTTTCAGACACCCCAATTATTATTTAGTTAGATTCAACTCTCGAATAAAATTATTTCGAATTCAGTTGATTAATGTTCATCTTCGAGGAAACCGGTTTTACGGAATCCGCTAACAATCATTTTATCGTTAGGAATTTCTGTTGATTCTTCCAGATCTTCGAACCAAATTTCAAAATATATACTATCTGCAGTAACCCCTGAATCCAGGTTATCAACTGCGTCATAAATTATTTTTCCATTTGTTACTTTAACTTCAATCTCATAACCATCGACAATACTTGTAACTACCTGATCTGAACCAAAACTGAGAGCATCAATATTCACCGGAATTTTAACTTTATAGTCCCAGAAATTACCTTCATCCGAAAGCCAAATTTCGATGCCATTGTCAGCAGCTGTATTTGAAATTAGAAGTTTCGTATAACCATATCCAAAAGGATCTGCTCCATACACCTCGTGATTATATTGCACCCAATATTCTCCTGAGGCTTCAACAACAGAAGAGTTTATCTGCTCATAATCTTCCTTCTCGTCGCATGAAGCAAAAATCAGGATTGCCATTATTAAATAAAATATATTCTTTTTCATCTCTATAATTTTTAATTTTTAGAATCTAAACTCTAATTATTGTTGTGTCAACACAATGTCCCAGACTCCACCAAAATCTGCCTCACTATGATAGGAGATTGTTTTTGAACCAACATCTACGGTCATTGTTTTAACCTGGAATTCATTAGGCCAACCATCAGTATAAGCTGAGGTAAATGAAAAATCGTTTGAAGCCATATCGTTTACCGTAATTTCAGTACCCTTTGCTGTAAAATCAGGGCCATAAACCCTTCCGTAAGAGTACCATCCACCAATTGCATGAGAAAGACCATATTTGTTATCGGCAATTTTGAAAATAATTACGTCAATATCCGAATATGCTTCTCCAGTAGTTCGCGTTGTGGTACCTTTATAATAGCCTTCTAAACTATTAACCAGATCGCCTGTATTGACATAAATAACGGTTCTTTCAACAGAACCATCGTAACCATCACTATTGCCTGCGGAATAAGAAAAAGAATATATATCATGGTCAGTTCCAATAGCACTTCCTGAATGACCCTGATATAATCCATCAACACTTGTTGTCACTTCCAGCTCATTGTCATCTTCAGTAGCTGTTACCCCGGGTTCAGTGTATACATCCGGATCAATAACTACTATTTTGCCACTGCCCGCCATTTCAAACGTAGGGTAGTATGTAATTTTGGTAATAAAACTATCATACTCTTTTTCGCACCCAGCGAGAAAAATAATACAGAATATTACCGCTAATTTATATTTTAGAATTTTCATAGTATTTAAAATTTATTGATTCCACCATACTTTTTGTAATATCACATCAGCAGAACTCATTGCCTTATATTCAGCAGCATTCGAATTAAAATTCAGCTCGCTGTCGGCATACGGAAATCTACGGGGTAAAATACCTCCGCTTGTTCCCTTTTTGCTGTATATCAAAGTTCCCGGAATATAATTATCGGGGAGTACATACCCTTCTTCAATCTCACTGTTAATAGTTGTTTCTTCAGGGTATCCGGTTCTAACACGTTCGATGTGCGATTCCAGACCACGTCCGCCTTCAGCAGCATCAACCCATTTTTGCATAATAATTGCTTTTAACTGATCTTGAAATCCTGTAGCTGGGAATGCGTAAACTCCGATTAATAAGGTACCAATATCAGCTCCCATTCTTACGAAAGATTCAGTTACTCCACTTTCGTAATGCATTTTAGCCATTCCAGCATTTCCCATTCTTAAATAGGCCTCTGCAATCAATAATTCAGACTCGGCATAAGTCATCCAAAATACCGGCATTTCTGGTGTAATAACCGGACTGGAAATAAGACCTGGTGCCTCAAATTCGGTTGAAGGAACATTGTATGAACCGGGAATCATTCCGTAGAAATTACCATCAACTTCATTAAATAGACTTTGAAGTCTTGTGTCTGCATTGGCCTCTAAAAAGGAGGTGAAGGTTGCACAAGCCCGAATGTTGTTTGTTGTATTCAATTGCCTTTGGTCAGTTTCATACAAAGGATTAGATTTACTATCGGCATCTTGGAAATTGGTAACATCAGCATCTTTCTCTAAAAGTGAAATTGTACCGGCTCCCATATCTGCAAGAAGCTTCGTAATTTCGGTTGTTGCAAAAGAACTGTTGGCATCAAACTGTCTTAATAAAATTCGTAATCGCAATGAATTAGCGAACGCTTTCCAATCTTCAATTTCACCATCGAAAAGAATATCATTCGATGCATAAAGCGCAGGAACATATGAGGAGAAATCTTTATCCAAAGAAGTCGTTAACAATTCATAAATATCTGCGTATACAGTTTCTCCTTTGTCAATGACAGGATTTATTTTGTCGGCTCCAAGAAATGCTTCGGAATATGGAACATTTCCGTACATATCAACCAGGTACTGAAAAACATAAGCTTTAGTTACTGCTCCCATTAAATAAGGTCCCCAGTTTTCGCTCTCTGCCACTTTTTGAAGGAAAATCTCGTTATCACCCAGTGCATCTACATACATTGCCCGATACGAACGTTCAATAACATTTGTATTACTACTTAATGCATACGACTCGTAAATTTTATATTGCGAAGATGTATTATTTTGAGCCCAGTGTTGCGACCAGAATGAGCCAATTAATCCCCAATCGGCGGCATATACATTGGTAACAGAAACCAGAGAAGACGTAAGCAGCAACTCATCCGAAACATCAGTCGGATAGTTTGGATTCTCATTTATGTCCAGAAATTTATCACAAGAGGATAATAACAGGACTATACTTAATATAATAGATAACTTTTTCATACTATTTATCATTTAAAAGGTTAAGTCTAATTTTAATCCATAAGTTCTTACTCCCGGAGCACCGTTAAATTCCCCAAAAAGTCCTTCAATATCGTTATCCCAGGTTGTAGTTTCCGGGTCAACAAAACTGTTTTCTACCGGAGTCCACAAGAATAAATTTCTTCCGAATATTGAAACATTTGCAGAAGAGAGAAATGTACGTTCGAGCATTGACTTATTAAATCGGTATGAAAATGAGACCTCTCTAAGTTTTATAAAAGTACGAGGTATTAACCTTGTTCTCTCAATTGGTTTGTTTGTATTTGAAGAATAGTATTCGTGCCAGTTATCAACCACAGGAATTGTATTTTCAAGATAATCTGTAACATTTCCTTCGGCATCTTTTACTTCCGTTACAGTATTTGGAATTACATATGGACGCCTGTCGTTTGTAGTTGATTGTTCGTTATTTCCTGACCAATAGGTTGCATTTGCTGTATTGGAATACATTAAACCTCCCTTTTGAGAATCAATAAGGAATGAGAATTTAAATCCTTTGTATGATAGGTTATTTGTAAACGACATATTGAAATCGGGCACAGACGAACCAACAAGAATTTTATCTCCTTCTACAGGTAATCCATTGTCTCCCACTATAATTTCTCCGACAGGTGAGTATTTGTAATCCGGAATTCGGTACATACCCAATTGTTCACCCGGGATAGCAACAAATTCAGTTTCGTAAGCAGAATTAATTATATATTCCGATACTCCCAATTCTTCAGATAATTCATCGAGCACCATATTGGCCTTATTAAATAAGTATATAAAATCCCATGTGAAATTTTGAGTTTTAACAGGTGTAACATTCACCATTAACTCAATTCCATCGTTGGTAATCTGACCAAGATTTGAAGTAATTTCCCGATATCCTGATGAAGCTGCGATAGTGGCCAGCATAATTAAATCGGTTGTCGTTTTCTTATAATAAGCTAAGTCAACTCCCACCTTATTTGATAAGAACCGTAAATCGGTACCAATTTCAAATTCTTTTGATATTTCGGGTTTAAGATTTGGGTTACCTAAACGGCGATATTTCTCATAAGCAGGTATTCCATTAATCGGATAATTGGATGTTCCAAATCCACCGGAACGTGCTATTGTTGGTCTGTAGATTTCCGATGTCATAAACGGAGCAGCATCGTTTCCGGCCAGTGCATAACTAACTCTTAATTTTCCATAAGTGAGAGTTTTATTTTCTGGTAATAAATCGGAAAAAATAAATCCCAATGTTGCTCCCGGATAAAAAAATGAGTTGTTTCCTATTGGTAGGGTTGAAGACCAATCGTTTCGTGCCTGAAGATTTACAAACAAAAAGTCGTTAAATTCCAATCCCAATTGACCAAATACACCAACCAGTCTCCGTACATATTCACTGGTATAAACCTCGGCCGAACCACTTATATTACCCACATTATAGTACCCCGGAACTACTAATCCTTTAGATACAATATTTACACGTTTAAAAGAACGTTGGTTAATGTTGTTTCCAACGAGTAAATTATATTTCAGATTCCCTCCTAATAAATCCACTTCATTTTTGTAATTAGCTATCAGGTCACTGTTTAATTGTGTTTGATATCTTGCTTCTTCTTTAACACCACCGGCCACGTCATTTATGGTTCCGGCATTATTTGAACCTGGTGTAATTTTAGCAACAGCACCATGAACTTTTGAAAATTGAGAATAAGTATCAACCCCACCGGTAAAAGAGAGATCAAATCCTTCTAAAATATTTTGTGTGATATTAAGATTTCCCATTACCCTGTTCTGAATTGCTTTTGCCCCTGTTTCGTTTAATGTGAAATATGGGTTTTGAGCATATCCGTTATAGTAGTTATCCAGGTTATTAAATTTATAATTATAATCCCGGTAATCGGGTAAATAATGATTTACCGGCTGGTACAAAATGTCGGAATAAATTACCGCACCTGTTCCTGCATCATCGCCCTGCCCGGTTGGAATTGTTTTTTGATCCCGATTAATGTAGGTCATTCCAAAATTGAATTTTGTTTTTTCGTTTCCACCGTTTCCTTTAAAAGTTAAGGTGTTTCTTTCCAATACATCAACATCGCCAGGAAGCACTCCATCGTTTTTAGAATTAGTAGCAGATGCATACCAGCCCATAAAATTGTTACCACCTGATAGAGCAACTGTGTTATTTAGCGAAAAACCATATTCATAAACATCACGAATACCATTTTTTTTGTATGAAAATGGTGCAATCTGTTGAGAATTATCGACTACATATCCTGTAAGCCGGTCACTTCCATCCATAATCGGCCCCCAGCTACCATTTTCTTTTGAATCGTAAGTTCCACTCCATCCTTGCCCAAATTTATCCTGAAAATAAGGCAAACGCCCAACATCTGTAAACGCCGATGAACTTGAAAAATTGACTAACAAATCATTGTTCTTTGCGCCTTTTTTGGTTGTAATCATTATTACACCGTTTGCAGCTCTAGAACCATACAAATTTGATGCGGCAGCACCTTTTAATACCGATATTGTTTCAATATCGGCAGGATTAATGTCTGCTGCCGAATTACCAAAATCTACTTTTGCATTTACATTCATAGAATTCTCGGTGGCATTTCCACTGGCAAAAGAATTGTTAATTGGAACACCATCAACTACATAAAGAGGTTGATTGCTACCTGTAATAGATGAAAGCCCGCGCACTATCACCCGGGTTGCAGCCCCTGGAGCTCCAGACCCAGCCGAAATTGAAACACCGGCAACTTTACCCTGTAAAGCTTTTGTCGCATCATCATTACCAACATTACCAAAATCATCACCGCTAAATTCACTTACAGAATAACCGAGAGCTTTCTTCTCCCTCTTTATACCCATGGCCGTTACAACAACTTCCTCAACTCCTATCAATTCAGTTTCGAGTTTAAGGTTATACTCCGTAGCACTAGTAATAGGTACTTCTACTTTTTTCATTCCAATAAAAGAGATAACCAGAACTTCATTCTCAGGCGCAGTTAAATAAAATTTCCCATCAATATCGGTTATTGTTCCCATGGTTGTTCCTTTAATAGCTACTGAAACTCCCGGGATAGGTGTACCATCGTCGGCTGAGGTGATAATCCCGGTAATTTGCTTTGTTTGGGCAAACAATATAGTTCCCCCAAAACACAAAACCATTACTATTAAAAATAGTTTTTTCATAGATTAAAATTTATGTTAACACTAAAACATCATTTGCTTTTCGGACATAAAAAAACTCCCGTCGGGGAAACGGGAGTTAGATATCTGCCAGCCAGACAGATACTTGCACTTTTTTTTACACTAATGCTGTTTAACTATTTCTATGTAAAATTTGGTGTGCCAGATTAATATTTTTTAATCCCCTTGTTTTCCCCTGTTTAAATATTGTTAAACCAAATAATCGGAAGTTTGGTTATGTTTTCCGAATATTCTGGCTTTTTGTTCAAACATAAGGAATCGGAGTGTTAAGAATAAATAATATCAATGAATGGTACTTGTGGGTAGATAAGCGTAGTTAATTACTATACGAGACGATTGTTATGGAAATTTTGGTCGTTGATAGGGGGGAAATGGTAGTTTACTGATTGCAACGAATCTATTTTATTCGTTAAATAAGCTTGTTTACGTTGTTTTTCAGATGGTTATACCGCAATATTTGCAAATTCTTTTGCAAGTATATTTGGATACATTTTATTAAAATTTTCTAAACACCATAAATACAACTCCTGCAATTGGCTTTTCTCTACCCAATTTATGCATTTATTTAACTCTTTCTGAAAAAGTTCTCTACTAAAGCTTACTTTAGGAAGTATTATTTTTGCGTATTCTAACATGGGTTTTGTTTTTAAATTACATATAATATAACACAGATTTTTCAATTTCAGTATGCTCTAAAATATATTTTAACATCAATTAACAATAAATACTTTTTGGTATTTTACTATTTAATTGAATAGTAGAATGTTACAAAATAAAGTAATAAACCTGTTTGAAAACATATAAATTAGTGTAACAAAAACCACTATTCACATTAAAATAACTAATTATTTGATAGGATGGACTTTACAAATTCAGACACAGAATCTTCAATTTTTACCTCTGGTTGAAATGATTTTACAAAGGCACTTCCAATAATAGCTCCATTTGAGAATTTGCATGCGTTCCGAAAAGTTGCATTATCTGAAATTCCAAACCCTATTATTTGCGGATTCTTCAAATTCATATTTTGAATTCTTTCAAAATAATCTTGTTGAAAATCCTCTACTTTTTTCCCAGCTCCTGTAGTCGAAGCAGATGAAACCATATAAATAAAACCTTCCGATGCAGCATCAATTTGTTTAATTCGAGCTTCAGAAGTTTGCGGTGTAATCAATAAAATATTGTGGAGATTATTTTTTATGAATGTCTCTTTATAGTGCGATTCAAATTCGTTGAGTGGCATGTCTGGAAGAATGGTTCCATCAATTCCAATTTCAGCACATTTCTCACAAAATTCTTCTACGCCGAATTGAAAAACAGGATTAAAATAACCCATTAAAATGAGCGGTATATTTACCGATTCGCGAATAATTTTTAGTTGCTCAAAAAGGAGATTTAAACTCATTCCATTTTTTAATGCCGTTTCGCTACTTTTTTGAATGGTTGGCCCATCAGCAGTTGGATCAGAAAATGGAATCCCTATTTCGATGAGGTCAACACCGTTTTTTTCCAATTGCTGAATAATTTCAACGGGATCGTTTAATTTTGGAAAACCGGCTGTAAAATAAACCGATAATATATTTTCTTTTTTTGTTTCAAAAAGCTGATTAATTCTGTTATTCATAATTTAAAGAATAGTCGGAAGACCGAAGACGGAGGTCCGAAGTTTTTTTACTCACTACTAATTACTTACTACTCGCTACTAAAATCAATACCCAAAATAATTCAAATACGTTTCCATATCTTTATTTCCGCTCCCTGAAAGATTTATCACATTTACATCGTCAGGCTGCATTGTAATTTTTTCTAAAGCTGCCAAGGCATGTGCCGATTCAAGCGCTGGAATAATCCCTTCTTTTTGAGTGATTAGTAATACAGCTTTCAAAACCTCTTCGTCGGTAGCAGCTAAAAATTTGGCTCGCCCTGTTTTGTGTAGATTCGCGTGCATGGGCCCAATCCCAGGATAATCCAGGCCGGCAGAAATGGAGTACGGTTCGATAATCTGTCCATCAGAATTTTGCATGAGCATGGTTTTGCTGGCATGCAAAACTCCTGGTGAGCCGACGGTTAAAGTTGCCGCAGTTTCTTCAGTATCCACTCCTTTTCCGGCAGCTTCAATTCCTATTAGTTCAACTTGTTCATCATCCAAAAAATGATAAAATGCACCAGCGGCATTACTTCCTCCACCCACACAAGCTAAAATACGGGTAGGAAATTCTGAGCCGGTTTGTGCTAAAAGCTGTATTTTCATTTCGGCACTAATTACCGATTGAAAGCGGGCAACCATATCGGGGTACGGATGTGGTCCAACCACCGAACCAATAATGTAATGGGTGTCTACAGGATTTGCAATCCAGTCGCGCATGGCTTCGTTGGTTGCATCTTTTAGTGTTTTATTTCCGCTGTGAACAGGAATAACTTCGGCACCCAGCATCTTCATTTTTTTTACGTTGGGAGCTTGTCGAGAAACATCCAAAGCGCCCATGTAAACCACACATTTAACTCCTTTTAAAGCACAAACTGTTGCGGTTGCAACACCGTGCTGACCTGCACCGGTTTCTGCAATAATGCGGGTTTTACCCAGTTTTTGTGCCAATAGAATTTGCCCAATTGTATTGTTCAATTTGTGCGAGCCGGTGTGGTTTAAATCTTCGCGTTTTAAATATATTTTGCTACCATAATGTTCTGACAAACGACTGGCAAAATAGAGTGGCGACGGACGACCAACGTAATCTTTTAAAAGCTGGTCGAATTCATTTTTAAATTCCGCTGAACCAATAATTTCGAGGTAGCGGCGTTCCAATTCCTCAATATTAGTGTACATCATTTCCGGTATCCACGCCCCGCCAAATTCGCCGTAATATCCTTTATCGTTTACTTGATATTTCATGTTTGTTTCTTTTGTCATTCCCATACAAACGGGAATCTATTGCATTCTTTTGGTGAGATTCCCACTTTCGTGGGAATGACAACCTGATAGATGTTTCAGCTTTTCAATTCACTAATAAACTGTTTCAAACTTTCAATATTTTTTAATCCCGGTTCATCCTCAAATCCACTATTCAGATCAACTCCTGTAAATTTTGGATGGTCAATTTCTTTGATACTTTTTACATCATCAGGAGATATTCCCCCACTAAGAAAAAATGGAGTGTGACCTTCGTAGTTTTTAAGTATGTTCCAATTGAACTTTTCGCCCGAGCCACCGGGCAATTTAGTTTTTGTATCAAAAAGGAAAAAATCAGCAACCTTTTCGTAGGGTTGGGTTACAAAAAATTTAAATTTTTCATCAACACTAAAAGCCTTAATAATTTTTAATCCCTGATTTTTTAATAGCTGGCAGGTTTTTGGATTTTCTTTTCCGTGTAACTGAACATATTCGAAACCCAAATTTTTTGCCAGCCCCATAATTTCAAAAGCATTTTCGTCTACAAAAACACCAACTTTGGGTTTTTTTGCAGCAAATAAACCCTGTTCCGGATTTTTGCCAATGTACCGTTTAGAATCGGCATAGAAAATATATCCCAAAAAGTCGACTCCTAAATTTTCAACAGCCTCCCTATTTGCAGTAAATTTCATTCCACACACTTTTATTCTCAGTTCTCTTGTCATAATTTTGAAATCAATTGTTTACAAGCTACCCCCGGATTATCTGTTTTCATAAAAGTCTCACCAATTAGAAATCCTTTAAATCCATTTGCTCTTAAATAATGAATAGTTTCGGCAGCTACCAAACCACTTTCCGAAATTTTTACAAATTGGTCGGGGATTAGTTTTGCCAAATTTACTGAAGTTTCCACATCAACCTCGAAAGTTTTTAGATTTCGGTTGTTTACACCTACAATATCCACAAAATCATTAATAATTTCCAGTTCCTCTTCGCTATGAATTTCCATTAAAACATCCAATCCCAAACTTTTTGCTTTTTCAGCTAAAACTTTGGCTTGCTCTTTTTCGAGACAAGCGGCAATCAGTAAAATTACATCGGCTCCAAAAGCTTTTGCTTCTACAATTTGATAGATGTCTATCATAAAATCTTTACGAAGAATTGGGATATTTGGATTGGTTTCGCGTGCTTTTGTAAGGTTCGCCATTGTTCCACCGAAATATTCGTAATCGGTTAAAACCGATAATCCTGCAGCTCCGGCTTCTACATAACCTTTGGTAACTTCCTCTACTTTCACCCGATAATTTATCTCTCCTTTTGATGGTGATTTCTGTTTGAATTCAGCAATAATACCTGACGAACCTTCCTTCATCAGATTCAATTTTAAAGAGTTACACTTTCTGTTAAACCCCGGGTATTTTTCTAATTGTGAAATACTGGCTACCTTTTTCTGGTTGGCGACTTCCACTTTTTTAGTTGCTATTATTTTGTCAAGAATATTCATGTTTATCTATTCAAAAATTGTATTAAGTTGTCATTTCGAACGACGAAGGAGGAGAAATCTATCCATTTTAAATCAATGGATTTCTCAGTCGTGCCTCCTTCGAAATGACAATCTTTATCTTTTATTCTACTATTGCTTTTAATTTCTTCAAAGCCTTTCCACTTTTCAACGACTCTTTCGCCATTTCAACACATTCCAATAAATCTTTTTCCGGGTGAACAATATTTAACCCCAGTGCAGCATTAGCCAAAACCACACTGTTTTGTTCTTTGGTTCCGGTTCCTTCCAATATGGAAATAAAAATTTTAGCTGCATCAGCTACTGAATCTCCTCCAAATAATTTTTCGGGTTGAATTTTTTCAAATCCAAAATCCGTTGGTGACAGATTTGCTTCTTTTGTATTTGAAACAAAATGGGTATCGGCAGTCAATGAAACTTCATCGTAACCGTCAATACTATTTACAATCATAAAATTAACATCCAATGTTTTGTACACGCTTTTGTAGTGATTGAAATTCACTTGGTTATTAACACCAAGTAACTGATATTTTGGTGACGATGGATTTATCATTGGCCCCAGAATATTAAAAAATGTTGGGAATTTTAATGCCCGCCTAACCGGGGCAATGTATTTCATGGCAGGGTGAAAAAGTGGAGCGTGTAAAAAACAAAAACTGCCCTTTTCCAAATCAGATTTTAACTTCGCAATGTCGTTGCTGAATTTGTAACCCAAATATTCTAAAACATTTGATGAACCGCTGTTGGAGCTAGCTGCATAATTACCGTGTTTTGTAACGTTTACACCAGCACCGGCAATTATAAAAGAAGAAAGTGTAGAAATATTGAATGTGTTTTTTCCATCGCCACCAGTACCGACTATATCAATTCCATTAAATTCCGACAGGTCTATTTTAAAGCTGAGTTCTGCCATTGCATCACGGAATCCGGCTAGTTCTTCCGAGGCAAGAGGACGCATTTTAAAAACAGTAAGAAAGGATGCAAACTCAGCTTCGCTAAACATTCCTTTCCCTACTTTTAGAAGGATTTGTTTTGCCTCATTTTTTGTGAGAATATTTCCTTCGAATAAGTGTTGTAGTGTATTTTTCATTTTGTTGTCTTTTTAATCATCAACTCATTATGCGGTGCGTAGAACGGGTTCACTTTTTTTTAGCGGGCTTGGACGCACCTTTTTGCATTCTATCAGCGACATAGGGCGTTCCCCTATGCTTTTAGCTTTCGCTCTTTCAGAGCTAAGAAATTCAAATCTAAAAGTCTAATTATCTAAATTCAACCAATTCTCAATTATCTTCTCGCCCAGCGGTGTTAATACCGATTCGGGATGAAACTGAACTCCCTGCACATCGTATTCTTTGTGCTGCATCGACATAATCATTCCTTCTTTATCGTAACTGGTTACATCGAAACAAGCGGGTAATTCTTCATTTTCTACAATCCACGAATGGTAACGCCCCACTTCGAAACTATTTGGCAATCCCTGAAACAAAACAGAGCTGATTTGGGTAAGTTCAACCGGAGTCGCAATTCCGTGCAACACTCTGTTCATGTTGTGTAATTTACCACCAAAAGCTTCGCCAATTGCCTGATGTCCCAGACAAACTCCAAGGATACTTTTTCTGGGAGCAAACTCTTTTATAATGTCTAATAACAGTCCTGCTTCTTCTGGAATTCCCGGTCCGGGTGAAAGAACAATTTTATCGTATTTTTCGATTTCTTCCAAAGAAATTTCATCATTTCTGAATACATCAACCGGTAAGCCAGAGATTTTTTTTATGGCATGAACCAGGTTGTAGGTGAACGAATCGTAGTTATCTATTACTAATATTTTCATTTTTTTGTTTTTTTGTTTGATCCAACAAATATTAATCAAGTACTATTTTTGAGGTGCGTGCAAGACTCCTTACTTTTTAGAACAGTAGTGGACGCACCTTTTTTTGATTCTTCTTGATTCCCCAGACTAAAGTCTGGGGTTAGTTTTATTCTTTCTTTTTACTTGCTACTTTATACTAATTACTCAGTACTGCCATCAATTTATTCCTTTTGCCATTTCGATGGCTTTTTTAAGTGCCGCTAATTTATTATTTACTTCTTGTAATTCACTCTCTTCTTGCGAATCTGCAACAATTCCTGCCCCCGCCTGATAAAATAATTTATCGTTTTTGCTTAAAAACGAGCGAATCATAATGGCATGGTTTAAGGTTCTGTCGAAACCTAAATAACCGATGCACCCTCCGTAATATCCACGGTTTTGGTTTTCGTATTTATCGATTAACTCCATAGCTTTATACTTTGGTGCACCCGATAAAGTTCCGGCAGGAAATGTTTCTCCCAAAACTGTTATAAGGTTGGTATCATCGGTAATTTCACCCGAAACCTGAGAAACCAGATGAATAACATGTGAATAAAACTGTACTTCGCGATAGGTTTCAACCTTTACTTTATCAGCATTTCTGCTTAGGTCGTTTCGTGCCAGGTCTACCAACATTACATGTTCAGCGTTTTCCTTGGGATCTTTACTGAGTTCTTCAGCCAATGCACGGTCTTGCTCATCGTTTCCTGTTCGTTTAAATGTTCCGGCAATTGGGTGAATATATGCTTTGTTGTCCATAATTCGAATTTGAGCCTCGGGACTTGAACCAAAAATCCGGTAGTCACCAAAATCAAAATAGAACAAATAAGGCGATGGATTTATGGAACGCAAAGAACGATACACATTAAAATCGTCGCCTTTAAACTCTTGTTTAAACTGCCGGCTTAACACAACCTGAAAAACATCGCCACGGTAACAGTGCTCCTTTCCTTTGGTTACCATGTACTTGTATTCCTCATCTGTAATGTTTGAAGTTTCTTCGCCGGTTGGTTCAAATTTTGCCGTCGAAAAATTTAGATTAACCAGCAAATGATGAATGTAATCCATTTGCGAGGTTTCGCCTTCCAACAAATTTTCAACTATATGAATGATATTTTTATGATGGTCGATGGCAACCACATATTTATAAAAAGAGTAATTCACCTCCGGAGTTTGATACTCTTCTACTTTTTTTGCCGTAAATTTTATGTTTTCGAAATGCTGAATAGCATCGAAATTTACATACCCAAACAGACCATTTGCAGGCAATTCAATTTCTTTGGAATCTACATCAAAGGTCTTAAAAAAGATATCCAATTCGCTGTCTAACGAACGTTCAATGGAAAGGTTGAATTTTTCAGCTTCTACCCCAGGAAGTTTTTTAACTACCTGCCCATTGTTAACTGTAAAATTTGCAACCGGATTAAAAGCGATAAAAGAGTAGGCATTTTCGTTGCTGTGGTAATCTGAGCTTTCCAAAAGAATAGATTTAGGATAAAGCGTGCGCAGTCGCAAATATATGCTAACCGGGGTAACCGTGTCGGCTAATATTTTTTGAACTACTGGTTTAAAATTTAATGTTTTCATTTTGTATTTATTAGATACTCAAACCAAATAGCTTTTCGGTTTTTATACTTGTT
>JABMPI010000378.1 GCA_013203755.1 Bacteroidota bacterium | reverse complement strand
GCTCCACCGTGGCATTCTTTACAATCTGGGGCATTTTTGTCGTTCGATTGAAATGCCCGTCCGTGCACGCCTCTTAAAAAGTTAGTCCGGGCAGCTTCGTGGCAAGTTCCACAATTTACCGGTTTTAAATTTTCGGGATGTGGATAATCCTCAACTGCAGCATCGGCGTGGCAAGATGCACACAAAATATTTTTATGCACTGAATGATCGAGTGCTGTTGGTTGAACGTATAATGAACCTTTCCTTTGCGGGTTTTCAGATACTAAATCCGGATCGTCGTGGCACATAAAACAATCATCGTTTCCTTGAGCTGATAAATTGTTTATTCCGGAAAATACCAGTATTACAATCAATGTTAAGATTTGAAAAATCTTGCTATTAATTCTAAAAAATAAAAGGAAAGGAAAATGTATTTTCATAGTTTTTTGGGTTTTATAAGTGAATCAAACTTTACGTTTAATCCAATATTTATATTGTTATACAATCAGCTATAAATTAGGTTATTAGCTAATGTTATATTTTAGTTTTAAATATTCTTTACGTTTAAACATGATGCCAACCGGTAATAATACTTTTAAAATTTTCTATTGGTGATTTTCCAATCGAGGCAATATAAAGATGTACAATTAAAAATATTGAGATAAAAAATCCAAGAGCTGAATGAAAAATAGCAGTAACAAATATTCCACTGTAATGATATATATTTTCAATAATTATTTCGGGATACAAAAGTGCTATTCCCGATACTATTACCAATGGAACAAAAATATACATTACAATTATATAGGAATATTTTTGTAATGGATTAAATTTCCTTTTTTCGGAAAGTGGATAGGGGGCTTTCATCCGATGAAACATTCCCCATATATAATAATAGGCTTGTTTTATTGGTCGTTTTATAAAACCTGTGGGCTTTACCCTATAAAAGCTACCATTTGTAGTAACTAAATTCCCAATAAAAAAGACAAAATAACTGAATGTTACTAAAGCACCTGCAATATTATGAAGACTTATTGTGCTGTTAAATCCCATAAACGACGATTCAATGGATTGTAAGGAGATACCAGTAATAATTAGAATAATAATTCCTAATGCATTTATTCCGTGCCATATTCTTAACCAAGCCGGGTAAAAATATATTTTTTTAGATTCTGTCATTTTAATTTATTTTTTTAAGATTCTAAAAATAATGTGTGTTGCAATACCAACTAACGTCGCCAGAAAAATTATAATACTTAATAACTTAAGAAGCGGACTTTGATGCGTACCAATTACATACGATTCATTGGACAAAACCGTATTAACATTCCCATTTTTAGAACGCTTTCGCAAATTCTCGTATTTGTACAACGATGCTTTTAAACGGGAATTGGTTGTATGACATTCAACACAATTTTTTACTGCTTTTGCTTTTTCCTGTATGTTATGCGAAACCATTAAACTATCAATAACTTCGGTGTGGCACTCAATACATCTTACATGTTTAAAATGAAGTTCCTGATTGGGTAGCCAATCGTGAATCTGAACTAATTTTGGATTTTCATGTCCTGAAACCAGTTGATATCTGTTCATATCGTTGTGGCACGAAAGACACATTTTGTTGCTGTAATCAACTATGTCCAGAACATTATCGCTTGTTCTTGCTGTAGCAGCATAAGTGTGCTGGCTGTGGCATTTTGCACATGTAAAATTTTCACCATAGATTTGGTGATGTATACTTTTTTCCGATTCCTCTACAATTTTTTCAAACTGATAGGAAGCAAACGACTCGTCTCCGCCATGGCAATCGAGACAGGTGCCCAGTGGTTCAAGTTTTAGATTTGATGCGTGTGGATAAGATTCATATTCAAAGGCGTGGCAATCGGTACAATCAAATTGATTGTGCACTCCAATAGCAAGAGCAACGGTGTCGAGAATATAATAAGGATTCATTAACCTTTTTTCCTCCGTGTCCATCAACTCATTATGAAAAGTGTAGGTTTGAGAGGAATGACACTTTAGGCAAGGGTGGTTCCGGGCATCCTGGTAGGATTGTGCGTTTGAATACCATGGAATGCAATAAAACGCGATAGCAATTATTATGGTAAATTTCATTTTAGAGGATTTAAATTGAACTAGGTATCAGTACTGCCATTTTAGATTATTTTTTATTTCAGAGGAAGCTTTTTAAAGCCTAATATCTTTTAGTATGATCTAAAAAAAAGGTAATATCCTTATTAAGATATTACCTTTTTAAGGTGATTTGCATGTGTTTTAATTTAAATAAAATTAGAACATCCAAAGTCTGGTAATGTTAAAACCAATAGCCAGGCCTTTATTTTTCCAGTCATTTTGGTTATGCATCATTGCATCTTGTGGAAGTATGCCATCAGCAGTTCCAACATATATCTGGAATGCATGTGTAAATGTTGCTATTTCAATTCCTAAACATAAATTTGGTAAAGAGTGGTCTTTGTCAATCCATTCACTTTGTTCCGAAATCTCTTTAATTTTTAATGGAAGATCGTAGTTGAAAATAAGCGATGATTGTTCAGAAAATTTAACTCTACCACTAAAATGTACTCCAATTTGGCCGTGATCGTTGTTCCATCCAACCATATTGTAGTGGGTATAACTTGCAGCAGCCTGCAATGAAAGCCAATCGGTAAATTTGCGTGCAACAATCAATTGCGAGAAATATGAAAGACGGTCAGGAAATGTAATATAGCTTGGTAAGGTTGGCCCTTTTGTATCAACAACCTGGCCAGTTGCAAACTGATCTACATTACGACCATCGATTGCTGCTACACCGTATAGAGCTACAGACACTGGAATCCTGTTTTTCTCTGTTTGTCTCAGGATTGACCATTTTGCATTAAAATCGGTGTACATGTTCTTTTTTGTTGTACCAATTCCTATCTGTAAGTTTTTAATCGGAACATAATTTAGTCCTAACCGGATGTTCGAGCCTGCTGCATATATTCCAAACAGATCGGAAATCCCATTTTCTACGTTACCGAATTTATGCTGAATGGCAAATTCAAGTGTTTTCGCATCCTGAATCACAGTTGTTTGATTATCTATCAAGTAACCACCTGCAAACGTTGAACCTACAGGCTGGTCTTTTTCTTCCGAGTCTTGGGCAAATGTATTGATAACAAACACTACAAGGATCAGAAACAATATATACTTTTTCATAGTAATTATTTTAGATTTATTTAATTGTTTTTGGCTCCTTGTTGAATCCAGCCAAGAATTAATGCAGCCTGTGAGGCTGTATATTTCTTCTGTTTGTGAGTATTCGTATCAGGATGAGGATGAGAATAAATTTTACTCTCTTCCGCTGTTGCAGAATTTATATATTTTGCAACATTTACCGAAGTATATGCATTCCCAGTTGTTAAATCCGGATTTGTTCCACCTGTTTTATGGCACGCGGTACAATTATTATTGTTATTCCAAATTGGCTCAATTTGCGTAGCAAAACTTATTTGTGGTGCATCTGGGTCATCTACATCAATTGGAGGAATTACCTCTTCAGGAACTATAAAATTGTATACACATCCACTTAACAGGAATGAAACCCCAATAACAGCGAATAAAAACTTTAATTTTTTCATAGTGAATTTTCTTAAAATGAAAAAGAAATAAAAAAGACTTCTCAAAATATAAGAAGTCTTTTATATCTATTTTAAGGTATCATGTTATTCTAACATAATTAATTACAGTCCTAAAGCGGTTTCAGCCTCTGTCAATAAAGTTTCGAAGTAAGGAGGATTATGAACTCCGTGGCTATGATCTTCATAAAGCATCATAAAGTTCCAGAAAGCTTGAAATTCTGCCATTGTTACTGAAGAATACATTGGGTGACCATCATGTAAGGCACCTGCTTCTTCTAATGCAGCCTGAATAGCAGCCATACGTGTATTAAATTCAGTACGTTTTCCATTGATATCAAAGTCAGTAGCACCTGAGTGGCATGTATTACAGTTAACTAAACTTGGGTTGAAAGAGTGACCTCCGGTTGTTCCTTCAACGGTACCCATGTGGCAACCAGTACATCCTACACTTGCGTGAGTTCCTTTGCTTGTTGTGCCATATCCACCATAACCAAGAAGTGTATTTGCCTGTGGCCCGTGATGTGGTCCGGCATGCGTACTGCTAATATAAACATGTGTAGTAGGTACATCAAATACTACAGTTAAAGTATCTTCTGTTGCATTAAGTTGTACATAACCTGCAGGTCCAACTGCAGCATGGGTATAACTAGCAATATCAGCTGTTTTTGTAAACGTTCTTTTAAAGGTTTTTGCTTCAGATTTGGGATAATAGCTCTTATCTCTTCTTGACTGGTGACAGGTAGCACATAAATTAGAAGGACCTTTAAAGTCCAAAATAGTACCGTCTGCTATAGATACAACAGCATCACTAAGTGTTAATGGGGCTGGAATGTCATCTTCCAAACTTTGGTGGTTTGCATGGCAAGTACTACAAGAAATTTTAGTTGGATAATCGATGTCAATAGTCGCAACACCTGGTGCTTGTGAAAGTGAATTTAAGAAAAGTTCATTTGAATGACAAGGAGAACAGCCTCCTCTACCACCTGCATAACTTACATATGCTGCTGCGTTATGTCCTGAATATGCATATAACCCGTTTAACGCATCCATGCCGGCTTTTGTATGGCAAACAAGGCAAGACATATTTCCGTCTACACCGGGAGTACCATCCGTACCATTTATACCATTAATACCATTAACTCCATTCTCTCCATTAACTCCATTCTCTCCATTGGCACCCTGTGGGCCTTCTTTTGTGCAAGAAGCAGCCATAAAGGCGCAGATAAAAGCAAAAAGAATAAATTTTAAAATTGATTTGTGTTTCATAACATTAATTGATTAGATATTAAATATTGTTTTTTCCATATTTATTTATGGACTAAAAGTACTTTCATATCTAGTGTGAAACACGCTATGCAAGATGATATATGCAAAGGCAATAAATGATTTAAGGCAACATGTAAATTGACAAATGTCAACTATCCATTTTTACTAATTGACAATAATGAATTTTCGTCCAAAATTTCTATTGTACTGCCCTGTGTTTTAATGAGTTTAGATTCTTTAAACTGTTGAAGGATACGAACAAGACTCTCTTTTGTCATGTTCGACATGTCCGCCAGATCCTGTCGGGTTAACGGCATTTTAAAAGGATTTTCTTTGAAAATATCGTTTTTTAAATAGAGTAGTGTATCGGCAACCCGACCAGGCATATATTTTTGGGTAAGATTAACCATTTTTTTGAGCAGATTATTACCGCGTACTGCATGGTGCCGCATCAATTCAACAGCAAAGTCGTTGTTTTCGGTAAAAAGTTTAGAAAGTCTTGAACTATCAATTAAGCAACAAGAAACAGGAGTAACTGCGGCAATTGTAAAATGCTGAACATTTCCGTTAAATAAACCGCCTCCGGTAATGAAATTACCTTTGCCAACTAATTTTACGATTAGATTTTTTCCTTTTGCGCCTTCAACATATAATTTTGCAATTCCTTCATTTATACAAATTACCTGAGTTGAAGAGGTATTTTGTTTGATTATTGTTTCTCCGGGATTATATTGGATACGTTGCTTTTTATCCATTAAATAGTCAAGTTGCTCTACATTTAAACACTTAAAAATATTGTGTTCATGGATTTTAAAGCAATTTTTACAACAATCTTTGTTTTGTTGATCGCAAATAGTACAATCTTTCTCAATAATTTTAGACACGTTAACATCTTTTAAATGAGATTAATAATGATAATTATTAATCTCATTAAATTTATAAATTGACAAAAGCTAACTTAGCGATTATTTTTTATCAATTTAAGAATTTACAAAATAATTTTAAAATGAGCATTTGATGAAATTGTCCTGATGTTTTTCAATTCAAATTGAAATGGATTTTCCATTTCAAAATTTATGCATCTATTCTTTTATTGGTGTAGTGGAAGTGTTATTTGTTTGGTTTAAAGTTAAGCTAAACCAACCTTGTTCCTCTTCCGGTGGCAATATTTTCCGGGTTGGTAATTAGCACTTCTTTTACCCCTTTTTGTTTTGCACGAAAACCATTGTCAAGTTTTGGAATCATACCAGCACTTATTATACCTTCTTTTTTGTATTTGTTAAAAAGAGTCAGGTCTAAATCGTGAATTACAGTCGATTCATCATTTGGGTTCAGTAAAACACCTCTTTTTTCGAAACAGTAAAAAAGGTAAACACTAAAATGGTTGGAAAGCTCGGTGGCAAGTTCAGAGGCAATTGTATCTGCATTTGTATTAAGCAGGTTTCCTTTTCCATCGTGGGTAAGCGGAGCGATTACAGGAATAACATTTTCGTTTAACAGCAGTCGCAATTCGCGGGTATTTACATCGTCCACATCGCCAACAAAACCGTAGTCAATATCTTTTACCGGGCGTTTTTTTGCTCGAATGAGGTCGAGATCGGCACCGGTTAAACCAATTGCATTGCAGTTGCGTGCTTGTAATCCGGCAACAATTCGTTTGTTCACCAAACCCCCATAAACCATTGTTACAACTTCTAACATTTCGGCATCGGTAATCCGGCGGCCGTCAACCATTTTGGTTTCAATACCAAGTTTGCCGGCAATAATTGTGGCCGTTCGACCACCGCCATGTACCAGAATTTTGTTTCCCGAAACTTTGCTGAACTGGTCTAAAAGAGCTTTTAACGATTCCGGTTCCTCTACAACTTTACCGCCTACTTTTATAATTGTTAGCCTATCCATAATTGAAATAACGTGTTAAAGGTTAATAAAGTTTTCTAATATTTTTGCCCCAACCGAACCGCTTTTTTCAGGGTGAAATTGGGTAGCATAAAAATTGTCTTTTTGCAATGCAGCACTAAAAGGCAGAATGTAATTACAGGTTGCAGCTGTGTGTTCTCCCATTCCTGCATAAAACGAGTGAACAAAGTAAACGTACTGTTCTTCAGTATCCACCGAAAAAAGTCTACTTTTTAAATTGGTAATTGAATTCCATCCCATGTGTGGAACTTTCGTAACGTATTCTTCCCCAGGTTTTGGGATAAATCGTTTTACTTTTTCATCAAAAATACCCAAACATTTGGTGTCGTTTTCTTCGGAATGGGAACACATTAATTGTAATCCCAGGCAAATTCCCAAAACGGGTTGTTTTAACGAAACTATCAGTTCATCGAGATTGTGTTTGCGCAAATATTCCATGGTGGTGCTTGCCTCTCCAACACCCGGAAAAATAACTTTGTCGGCATTTCTTATTTTATCTGGGTCGGCAGTAATTTCAGCACTTACTCCCAAACGGTTAAGTGCGTTGTTTACAGACTCAATATTTCCGGCGTTGTATTTTATTATTACTATTTTCATAAACAGTTTCAAGTTTCGAATTTAATGCTCTTAGTAACTTCTGACTTCCGTCTTCCGACTTCTAGCTTTCCAACAAGAAATCAATTACTTCCTTCATTTCATTAAACTCATCTTTTTTAAATAAACGAGTCATGTATGCAATTTTACCGTCTTTCCCAATTATTACATTTCTTGTTACTCCTGCTCCTTGCGCGGCAAATGTGTAAAATATTTTAGCACCTGGGTCTAATGCCAGCGGATAAGTAATTTTCATTTCCTTTTCAAACTTTTTTACTTTATCAAGAGGTTCGTCCATGTCAACTCCAAAAAGTACAAAATTTTTGTTGTTTTTATGTTTTTGCCAGATGTCTTTCTCAATGTGAGGCATCTCTTTTCGGCAAACTGAACACCAACTTGCAGTAAATTGTAGCATTACAACTTTACCTTTTAAATCGCTTGTTTTTACGCTTGTTCCATCCGTAAGTTTAAACTCAATCTCGGGTATTTGCTGACCTTGTTTTAAAATGTATCCATATTCAGCAGGGATATCTTGCGTTGGAACTTTTGTTAATTGGGCAAAACTGCTTACAGCAATTGTACTTATAAATAAAATGGTTAGTAGTCGTTTCATTATTCAATTAATTAAATACAACGGTTCTGTTTTTAAAAACCAATATCTTCCGTTGCAGGTGTTTATATACTGCCTGCGAAAGTACAATTTTTTCTAAATCGCGTCCTTTGCGAATTAAACTTTGTACGGTGTCTACGTGGCTGCATCGGGTAACATCTTGATAGATAATTGGCCCGGCATCTAAATCGGAAGTAACATAATGACTGGTTGCTCCAATAATTTTTACTCCACGTTCGTGTGCCGCGTGGTAAGGTTTAGCACCTGCAAACGCCGGCAAAAACGAGTGATGAATATTAATTACTTTATTGGGGAAATTATCTACAAAATCTCCCGAAAGTATTTGCATGTAGCGAGCCAAAACAATAAAATCGATATTGTTTTTTTGAAGCAATTCCAATTCAGATGCTTCCTGTTCAGTTTTATTCTCTTTGGTAATTGGGGCATAATGAAAATCGATTCCAAAACGTTCGGCAACAGGTCTTAATGTTTCGTGGTTGCTAATAATTATTGGAATCTCAACATCCCATTCGCCAGCTGTGTACCTGGCTAAAATATCAAATAAACAGTGTGGCATTTTCGAAACAAAAAGTGCCATTCGTGGGATTGTATTCGATGAATAAATCCGCCAGGTCATTTGCAGAGGAGTGGCAATTAGCGTTTCAAAATATTCACCTATTTTATTGGTGGGAATAGCAAAATTTTTCAACTCCCATTCTACGCGCATGTAAAAGATCTTCTCTTGTCGGTCAACGTGCTGGTCGAGGTAAATAATATTTCCTTTGTTCTGATTCAGAAATTCGGTAACAATTGCCAAAATCCCTTGCTGGTCGGGACAGTGAATCAGTAACGTTGCTGTATTTTTCTTCTCGCGAAGTGGTTTTATTGTTTTCATATTTAAGAATTGTTGGAAGTCGGAAGACCGAAGTATTAATCATCATATTTTGTATTAATTTTATTAACATGTTTTTCATATATAATATGGGACTTCGACTTTGCTCAGTCTGACCTTCATATTGAGTGTAGTCAAAATGTCTTTCAATTTAAAGTTTCCCCTTTGTTGAAGGCAATTCAAAATTAAATACGTCTCTTTTAATTGCCATTTTTATTGCCTTTGCCAGGGCTTTAAAAATAGCCTCAATTTTATGGTGTTCGTTTGTGCCTTCAGCTTTTATATTGAGGTTACACAAAGCTGCATCCGAAAACGATTTAAAAAAATGCATAAACATTTCGGTGGGCATGTCACCTACTTTTTCGCGTTTAAAATCTGCCTCCCACATTAACCACGGTCGACCACCAAAATCGATGGCTACCATAGATAAACAGTCGTCCATTGGCAAACAGAAACCATAACGTTCCATGCCCAATTTATTGCCAACGGCATTTTTAAATGCTTCACCCAAAGCAAGTGCAGTATCTTCTATGG
>JABMPI010000033.1 GCA_013203755.1 Bacteroidota bacterium | reverse complement strand
CTTTTTAGCTTTTAATTTTGCAATAAGGGGTATGGGTTTTGTTTCTTTTCTCATTTGATCAACTTCATTCAATTGATTTTCAATTTCCAGGTCAAGTTCTTCCTGATGATCGGAATAATAAGCCAAAGCCGAGTATATTTGACCTAAAGTAAGTTGAGAATGTTGGTATCGCATTTCTTCAGGACTCCAGCCATAAGCTATTTTATCAAGTATCAGTTCGATTACTTTTATGTTTGTTCCAGAAATAACAGGAACATTTCTTTTATTAAGAATAATATGTTCGTATCTTGTTTCGATTACTAGCATCTATACGTTCCTTAAAAACAAAATAAATTAATCAAATTTAACCAAAAGTACATTTTTGAAGATATAAAACTCTATTTTAATAAAATACTTAATAAAATCAATAAATAAACCAGATAACATACAGTATCAAGTAACCGAAAACTAAAAACCCCTTCTCAATGCCTGTTCAGTAACGTAGGATGCGTTTCACGCATCGACTTTCTACAATATCATTCGTTTCTAAACTGTTTCGGTGCATAAAATGCACCATACGTACTGGCAAATCCCCACATTTAAGATTTTAAAAGTCGAACAAAACCCGCTTGTTCAAAATGATGATCCGTTGTCAAAGCTTCCAAAATGTTTAGTTTTTTCATAAGAACAAAACTAGTACCCCGTCCCATAAGTTCTTTCCATATAATGGCAATCTGAATTATTTAAGTTTTATTGAAAGTTGAGAATTAAATGATGATAACAATAGAGTTAGATTTTTTTTAATTACTTTCACTTTGTTGACAATTTTTTCTTTTCTTTGTTTTTCTGTTTCATTTTTCCCGATTTTAAGATGATCGAAAGTTTCCAGATTAATGCTTTTTATTATTTGTTCTGTAAACAGATATTTTTCTTTTAAAGTTTGATTTAATGTAATCCAAATTTCTTTTTTTACTTTTCTCCAATGATTTAATACTAAATCCTCCATTAACTTTAATTGCTTTTCAAAAAATGTATAACTCAATTCTTTGCTCTCAAATTGAAGCCATCGTACAAACCTATTGACTACTTTTTCGTATAAACTATCTCCTTTATAATTCCATTTAAATGGATGTGAAAAATTATCATTCCAAGTGGCTGTAAAATCTAAAATAGATTCTTCAAGTTTTGTCACTGAAGTGAAACTTTCACCTTTCAATGACTTTTGTTGTAAAATTCCAAACCAAATCTCTATCATATTTAACCAAGAACCATGATATGGTAAAAAGTGAAAGACGATTCTTTTGTCTTCTGATTCTAACCACTCTTTTCGTTTTGCCTGGGTATCAAGATTAGTAGGACATTTGATTTTACATAATTTTGCTATTGCTTGACAAATGTCTTCTGTTGAATGGGATGAATAGTTGTCACAAATATAATGAATCGTTTCTGTTTCTGTATGCAGTGCAATATGTTTTTTCAGTGATTCTGTTATTGTTAGTGTTGTATGATCAGGAATTATATCTGTGAAAACTGTACCATCCGATACTTTTAAAACTGAAAATATTGAAACTGTACCATGCCTTTTATATTCAAATTCTAATAATCCCGTATTACTATTTTCTGTAATCAGTTTTGGTGCAATTTGTTCTAGTGCCTGCAAACCAGTACACTCATCAAAACAGTATAAATATCCAGGAAAATTAAAATATAGCCATATTATTTTTTCCATCTTCTCAAAAAAATACTGATCGGAAATATGTAAAAAATATTTTAATTTATGTGGTTTTAATGCGTGAAATTTTAAACATCTTTGAATTGATGATCGACTAATAGGTGTCTGGATTATACCTGGATTTGCGTTTAAGTATGATTCTGCCCATCTTATAGTCCAACGTGAGCATCCTGGTAAAGGTTCATGTTGACAGTAAAACCCTATAAGACGGAACTTTGTGGCTAACGAAATTGTTAAGGGCCGACCACTACGGTTTCTATCAAGGATACTCTGTTCGATTTGAAACTTATTTATCCAATTTTTAACTGTCCGAAGTGTACATCTTGCTACTGAAGCTATATAACGTTCACTGTATTTTGATTCTGAAAGTACCTTGATTTGCAAACGGTCTAAAATTCTAGTTTTTGTGATAGGCTCTGTATTTCCGCATATTCTTTTTACAATATTAGCGTTAGCTTTGTCTCTTAGTATTTTGTGAAGTTTTTTTTTTAAGTCTTCTAAACAGTTAGAAACTTGTTTTTTTATTATCCCTAGCCCTAATTTTTCTAAATGATATCTTATACTTCGTGCAGAGAGTGATAGCTCTGTACGTTCTCTGATGTGGTTAGATAACAATTCACTTGATGTTTTTCCATCTTTTGTTAAATCTAAAATAAACTGAAGTATCAATTCTGATTTAACTTCAGGTGTAAATCGAAATTCTTCTTGTCCTTTTCTTTGGTCAATTAAGGCATAGGCATCATTGTCATCCAGGTTTTTACTTATAAGTTTAATATGACCGGGAGAGTAATTAAGTATTTTAGAAACTTCCCGGCAGGGAATAATACCTGAGTTCAAAAGGGTCAATAAAAATATTTTTAATTGAAGAGGGTTTTGAGTTGGAATGGTTACTGGATTTCCAGAAATATCAATGATAGTTTTTTCAATATTACTATCTACCGTAATCTTACAGCTATCTTTTGACGTTATTTTTAATGGGATAGGAGTGTGATTGTCACTCAGACGCCTATCGTTTAATGCTGTTAATCCATGTTGAAAAATTCTGTTAATTAATGATTTAATTGTTTCGGAAGATGTTTTTGTTAAAGCCGCAATAGCTGATCTACTAGCACCCATCAAATAAAGAGAAAACCAAAGAAGTCGGTTAACGGTATTAGTTCCTAATATCTCATTAGCATGTTTGGTACGTTTTTCAGAAAAATTATTTGAAAAATTTATAGATTGGCAATCTAAAACGATTATTTCTTTTTTCATATATCACCCATATTTACAATATTTAAAGAGACTATCCCTGTTATTTAAAGGACACAATGGTATTGTATGTTAATTTTGGGTGATTCGCAAGGGGATTTTAAACTTTTCAGATTGCCAGTATATGGAAAAAACTTTCAGGACGGGGTACTAGTTGCTTTTCAGCCTTTTCCCTCTCTTTATCTAGTTGCTTTTCAGCCATATCAGCACGTTTCTTTTCCTCTTCAGTCTGTTTCTTTGCTTCTTTCGTTTCCATCTTTGCTTCTTTCGTTTCCATCTTTGCTTCTTTTGTTTGCTTAACAGCCTCATCAGCGCGCTTCTTTTCGGATCGGATTGCCGCTTCAATTTCGGCGTACACCTCATCTTCGGTATCCATTCG
>JABMPI010000377.1 GCA_013203755.1 Bacteroidota bacterium | reverse complement strand
ATTTATGACTATGTGAAAAACAACGGAAAAATTGCGGTGTTACCAAGTGACACAATTAAAGTCTATTTGGTATTGTCGGATTACAGTAACAACTCTTCTATTTTAAATTTTAAATCTGCCATAATACTATTTTTTTATTGCGTCAAAGGTAGGGTAGGCTTATCTTTAATGAAATACCGCTGATAAGGTATTTTTATATACCCTAAAAAGGGTAGAGATGAAGATATTATATATAGTATTCAATCGTATCGATAATTCCGGTTCTTACCGCATACATGACCAATTCAGAAGAATTGGACAGTCCCAGCTTGCGAAATATATTTTTTCTGTGTGTCATTATGGTATGGACACTTTTAAATTTTTTGCTGGCAATTTGTTTTGTTGTAAGGCCCTCGGTAATTAACCTCACAATCTCAATTTCAGCACTTGTCAACCGGCTTTTTGTTTCGTTGTCTTTTCTTTTTGTTAACTCCTGCAGGCTATGTAACACCTCTTCTGAATAGTAACTCATTCCATTTTTTATCGCCACCAGTGCTGCAAGAATTTGATCTTTGTCTGCCGTTTTTAAAAGGATATTTTTTATATTCAAATTATTCAATTCCATCAGTTCGCTTATACTGACTGAGTTAGTAAGAATAAGAATAGATAGGTGAGGATATTCCTTTCTTATTTTTTTCAAAACAGAAAAACCATCGAAATCAATTTGTGTGTAGTCAATAATAAGCATTGAAAAACCTTCGGCATCTAAAGCTTTGAACAAATCATTTTTATTTGTGACAATACTATTTACCACATATTTATATTGCGTGTTGTCTTGAATAATAAATTTTAACGATGTTGTTATCAAAAACTGAACATCTGCGATAATGATATTTTGTAAATTATTGTTATGTGCCATAAGAACTTGCTTTAACTGGTAAAAAAAAACCCTTCACAAATTTTGTGAAGGGCTATATCGCTTTAATTGAATTTATTTTAAGTTACTAACAAAGCGTAGCATCACTCTCCACATGTTTCAAAAACATACAGCAACACATACACATCGAATTGCTTACTTTGGAAAATGATTTTTTCATAACAAACTATGCCTGTCTTATGATTTCAATATAATACAAACATACTATTTTTTTTAATCAGAACATTCAATGTGCCATCGATAAATTTCGTCATTTTAACTTTTGGGTAATTGTTACAATATAAAACTATTTATGTTCATGGTGCATTGGTTCCTTGGGAGCTTCCAATACAGATCGATCATATTTGCTGCTGCCTGGAAGTTCGTTATTAGCTTCGTCGGTTGCTTTGTGCATTTCTGTGTCGTGGCCAACTTTAGCAATTGCCATTTCTACTTTATGCACATCGGTTTTGGAATCATCTAAAACGACTTCCAGCTTTTTAGTTTCTTTATCCCAGTCAGCTTTTGCAACTCCCTCCACTGCATTTACTACTTTACAATTAAATAATCCTCCGCGGCTTGCCAAGGGTTTTCCTTATAATCTCCCCTGATTCAGGGGAGATGTCAGCCAAAAGATTGACAGAGAGGCAATCAGCGAATCGTGCCAAAGGCATCGCTATACGGGAATCCGCTGCACCCGATTAAAACATAAACCGCAATCCCAAAATTAGACGGTTACTGTTTTTCATTCCTGGTTGTGATGAGTTTATAGCAATTTGATAGAGCCCTTCAAATTTTATATGTGGTGAAACAATTTGAAAACCTGGAGAAATAAATCCAAAGGAATCGGATTCACTGTTTAACGGATTGTTTCTTACAAAAGAAAACTCTTGTACCGGGGCAATCACCACGTTATTAAATCCCGGAATAAAAAGATTTCGTGAAATGGCCAAATTCAGCTGCAGTTGTTTAGTTTCCGACTGTTTTTCTTCGGCGTGATAATTCACCCATTCGTACGCATTGTTCAGGTCGAATGACCATAATCCGGGACGGTAAGAGGCGTTTAATCCCACCACCGGGCTATATGTTTTTTCTTCTGAACTGCTCCAAACCGGGAATGTGGAGCCTGCAAATCCGGCTACTCCTATTACATAATTTCGTGTGTTGTGCCGGTACAGTTTAACTTTACCCATCAGAAAAGGATCCATCCAT
>JABMPI010000376.1 GCA_013203755.1 Bacteroidota bacterium | reverse complement strand
GTAGCTCAGTTGGATAGAGCAACTGCCTTCTAAGCAGTAGGTCATGCGTTCGAGCCGCATCCAGGGTACATAAAAAGCTTTTCAGTTAATTCTGGAAAGCTTTTTTTATTAGTGTAGCTTTTGTAATTTTGAACTCAATTTAAAAATCAAACCAAGAATGAAAACAGTTTTGATGTTGGTTGTAATTGCAGCATTTGTATTTGGGTGCAATTCAACTCCCGAAAAAGAGATAAAAATGGAAGTAAATCAGGAAATTAAAAAGAAAGCCGACGAGTTTGTGTCGTTTAAATTAACCAGCGATTTAAGTGTTTTAACTGAAAAAGAGAAACAGATGCTACCCATACTTTTGGAGGCGGCAAAATTAATGGAAGAGATTTATTGGGAAGAAGCTTTTGGAAATAAAGAGGAACTTTTTGCCAATGAAATGGATGAATACACCAATAAATTTGTAAAACTGAATTATGGCCCGTGGGAACGTTTAAATAACAACGAGCCCTTTCTGGATGGTTTTAAAGCTAAACCTGCCGGAGCAAATTTCTATTCAGCCAACATTACAAAAGAAGAATTTGAAGCCTGGGATGATAAAAACAAAACAAGCCAGTACACATTAATTAGAAAGGGCGAAGACGGGAAGTTGAAATCAATTCCTTATCACGTCGCATTCGGTAAGCAAGTAAAACAAGCTGCTGATTTATTAATAAAAGCTGCTGTTTTAGCAGAAGATGCCGGATTGAAAAATTACCTCGAAAAACGTGCTCAGGCTTTGTTAACTGACGAATATTACGAAAGCGATGTGGCGTGGATGGAGATGAAAAATAACAACATCGAATTTATTATTGGCCCCATTGAAAACTACGAAGACCAATTGTTTGGTTATAAAGCTGCACACGAATCGTTCCTTTTAATAAAGGATAAGGAGTGGAGCGAGAAGTTGGTAAAATACGCAGTTTTTCTTCCCGGTTTGCAAAAAGCTTTGCCATGCGAACAAAAATACAAAGACGAAACTCCCGGTGGCGATTCGGATATGAATGTTTACGACGCAATTTATTATGCCGGCGATTGTAATGCAGGAAGTAAAACCATTGCAATAAATCTTCCTAACGACGAAGTGGTGCGCGAAACAAAAGGAAGTCGAAAATTGCAGTTGAAAAACTCAATGCAAGCCAAATTCGATAAAATACTAATTCCAATTTCAGAACTCTTAATTGCCGAAGACCAGCAAAAACATGTAAAATTTGAATCCTTTTTTGAAAATACAATGTTTCACGAAGTGGCGCATGGATTGGGATTGGGAAATACGGTTGATAAAAGTTCAACGGTTCGCGAAGCTTTAAAAGATGCTTACACTTCTATAGAAGAAGGCAAAGCTGACATTTTAGGACTGTGGTGTGTGTATCAACTCAATGAAATGGGGGAGATGGGCGAAAAAGAGATGATGGACAACTTTGTAACTTTTATGGCTGGTTTATTTCGTTCGGTACGTTTTGGTGCTGCCAGTGCCCACGGAAAATCAAATATGATGCGTTTCTACTATTTCGAGGAAACAGGTGCTTTTACACGGGATGAAACAACTGGAACTTACCGTGTTGATTATGAAAAAATGAAGCAAGCAATGTTTGGCTTGTCTGACAGAATTCTGAAAATTCAAGGAGATGGTGATTACACAGCAGCCAGTTCGTGGATTGAAGAAAGTGGATTTATTCGCGAAGCACTTCAAATAGATTTAGATAGAATTGGTGTGGCTGGTATTCCGCGAGACATTATTTTTGAGCAGGGCGCAGAGGTGTTGGGATTGTAGAAAGTACATTCAAATTTCAACTTTCAGATTTCTATCCGAAGTTTAAGATTATTGCATATACCTAACTCATTAACAACAATAAATACCAATTCGTGTTATATTTGCAGCGTGAAAGTGTTAAAACACATATTGGTAATTTTTGTGGGGATGATATTTCTTGTCTCAACTTCTGGCTTTCTTATTTACAAGTCGAACTGTGCTTGCACCGGAAACGAACGAGTGAGCGTATTCATAAATCTCGAAACCTGTAACTTAGATAAACAAGAAAAGAATGAAATCTCGATGGAAGGTTCTTGTTGTTCAGCCATGGAAACTACTGACTGTGCTGAAGATTCTACCGAATGTGGATGCGATTCCCCGGAAGTCAAATATATCAAACTGAAAAATCAATTGCGTAATGAAGAGGTTAAATTTGTAAAGATTCAACCCATTCATATTTTTGTAGTTCATAGACACATTCAATTGGATTTTTGGACTGACCCGGATTCCAATGATAATAAAAGTTTGTATATCGATCCTCCGCCAATTCTTAGCTCCTCTCTCGACTTTCTTATTCAAATACAACAACTTAAAATTCCTTATTTAGCTTAAAGTAAGGTGCTGTGTCATTCCGTCCGTCAACCGACGGATCGGAATCTCCACAAAAGGATACTAATCCGTCAGTCGATGAACAGTGTGACGAGAAATTCTGAATTCAATTCAATTTTTAATGATTAAGCAATGAAGAAATTCATAATCTATTTATTTATATTTTTCCCAATACTAGCAAATACCCAAACTTTAAAAGGAAAAGTTTTGGGAAACGATAGCAAAGGAAAACAAACTTTGCCGGGGGTAAATATATTCTGGCAGGATACAAACGAGGGAGTTGCGTCAAAAGGCGATGGAACCTTCGAAATAACAAAGAAAAGTTCGCAACACATGTTAGTGTTTAGTTTTGTGGGCTACCAGCAAAAAGTGGTTCGCATTAACGATTTTACTCCCCTTGAAATTACCCTTGAACCCAATCTTCAAATAGAAGAAGTTACGGTTATTAGAAAAGACCGGGGAACTTATTTGTCGGTTATAAATCCCATTCAAACCGAAAAAATTAGTGGTGCAGAATTGCTCAAAGCCGCCTGTTGTAATCTTGCTGAAAGTTTTGAAACCAACCCTTCGATTGATGTGAGTTACAGCGATGCGGTTACCGGAGCCAAACAAATTCGATTACTGGGTTTGGAAGGAACGTACTCGCTTTTGCAAGTTGAAAATATGCCCAATTTACGAGGGCTGGCTACCACTTTCGGATTAACTTATATTCCAGGTCCGTGGATGGAATCGATTCAGGTTTCAAAGGGAGCAGCTTCGGTATTAAATGGTTACGATGCCATTGCCGGACAAATAAATGCTGAGTTAAAAAAGCCGGATTCCGAGGAGAAACTTTTTCTGAATGCGTATACAAATGCGCATGGACGATTAGAGTTTAACGGGAACGGCAACATTCGGGTTATCGGGCAAAAGTTGACAACCGGAATATTTGTTCATGCTTCCGATTTATCTAAAAGAACAGATGATAACGGCGATGGTTTTTTAGATGAACCACTTTCTAGGCAGTTGCAAATTGGCAACCGTTGGAAATACAGCAATCAAAAAGGTCACATGGCGCAGGCTGGTTTTAATGTTCTTTCGGAAGACAGATTAGGCGGACAGATGGGTTTTGAACGAGAGATGACGCCAGGTATAACAAATCCTTACGGCATAAATATTAAAACCAAACGTATTGATGGCTTCTTTAAAACCGGATATGTATTTCCTTCCGGAAGAACAGCACTTGCATGGTTGTCGAATGTTTCCCGTCACAAAACTAATTCGTTTTATGGAATTACCGATTACGATGCAGATGAAACCCGTTTTTATGCCAATGCAATAGTAACCCGCGGTTTAGACGGAGCAGGAATTCATTCATTAAATACAGGTTTAAGTTTTGTTTACGACAATTTTAACGAAATGCTTTATAACAAGAATATCTCGAGAACAGAAAAAGTACCTGGGATATTTGCTGAATACACTTTAAAACCCAACGAGAATATTACTTTAATGACGGGTGCCCGTGTTGATTTTCATAACTTGTTTGGAACATTTTTTACACCACGCGCACATTTTCGGTATAAAATGAGCGAGCACGTAACCTTACGTTCCAGTGCCGGAAAAGGGTACAGAACAGCAAATGTTTTATCTGAAAATATCTATTTGCTGGCCAGCTCGCGACCACTGTTATGGCAAGACGATGTAATGCAGGAGAAAGCTTGGAATTACGGGGTTTCTTTAGTGCAATCGTACACATTATTTGGCAGAGAATTGCAACTGAATGCAGAGTATTACCGAACCAATTTTGAAACACAGTTGGTGGTCGACCGCGAATCATCGGCAGAGAATGTAATACTTGCACCATTAAATGGGAAATCGTATGCCAACAGTTTGCAGTTTGATGCACGCTGGCAGCCCATCGAGCGCTTAGACATGTTACTGGCCTACCGCATAAACGATGTAAAACAGACCATTGGAAGGGAGCTAAAAGAGAAGCCCTTAACCAGCCGTTATAAAGGATTGATTAATTTGAACTATACCACAAAACTAAAAAAGTGGATGTTCGATTATACCCTGCAAATGAATGGGGGAGGACGAATACCACGTTATCCGGTAGATGGATTGGATTTGGCTCCGGTATCTGCAGATTATTATGAATTTTCGCCCTACACGGTTATGAATGCTCAAGTCACTAAATTTTTCCGTTACTGGAATATTTATGTGGGGTCGGAAAATCTGGCTAACTTCAAACAGCAAAATCCCATTGAAGGAGCTAACAATACTTTCGGATCTCAGTTTGACGCCACCAATGTTTGGGGCCCGGTTATCGGTCGGAAAATATACGTGGGGGTGAGGTTTAGTTTGAATTATGAATAGGAAGTCGGGAGATCGAAGACGGAAGTCAGAAGACGTGCTAATAGCTACAAGCTTCTGGCTTTGAGTTAAAAGCCCCAAAGGGGCGAAAGGTAAAAGCACAGGGTGCAGCCCTGCGAATACGAAATAAAGAAAAAATTGTCCCACGTTCTGTCGATAAAGAAAGTGATTTTGTTGCATGGGACAACTTAAAAATGAATTTGAAAAGAGATAGAAACTATTTAAAATAACAAAATGAAAAATCTAATTATCGCACTAACAATGACAATGTTTGTCGGGTTTACAACAAATCAGGCAGCGGCACAAAAAAAAGGAAACGAAGTAGTATGTTACAAAAGCAATATGGATTGTGTCGATTGTGAAAAGACAATTACCGAATACCTGAAATTTGAAAAGGGGGTAAAAGACCTAAAAGTAGATCACGTAAGCAATACCATTTTGGTGGAATACAAAGTCGGCAAAAACAGCAGCGAAGGTTTTGCCAAAGCCATCGAGAAAAAGGGCTACAAAGCCGAAAGAGTAACAATAGAACAATACAAAAAAATTGTTGCTGAGTCTGCCAAAGTTGGACATCAGAATGCCACGGAAGATCCCGAAGAAAGGAAGTAAATTACCCCATCATAAATAGAAAAGGCTGCAATTATTTTGTGGCCTTTTTTTGCTTGTAAGGAGAAAAAGGCTATGTTGAATCCTTGTAATTGAATAAGTCTTTTACAAAAAATAGATCCCCTTGATTAAACAATGGAAAAACAAACCTAAGTTTTTTAGCATAATTAATTATTTACAATTACTTTCAGTCAAGATTTTTAATTGGGTATAATACCAAATCAACCACAACTCGATACAATTTAAATAGTAACCATGAAACTAACCATTAAAACTATTCAGCTAATCCTCTTTATTTTTATTACCCTGTCAACATTGGCACAGCCAGACGATTTTAAAATTATTAAATCCAAAGTGGTTGCTGAATTGATGAAAGTATCGGTTAATGACAACAGAGTGGAAGAACTTCTAAATAAGCAAAACCTGGATGGAAGCTTTCAAGGCATCAACTATAAAGATCTGAGCCGAACTGCCGGTTTTCCACAACGAACTCATACTTCTAATCTGGTTTATTTGGCGAAGGCTTATCAAACAAAAATATCAAAATATTATAATAAAAAATGGGTAAAGGAAATTGTTGAAAAAGGATTAAAATTCTGGGTCGACAATGATTTTTTTGGAGATAACTGGCACAACAATCAAATTAGTACACCCACGAATTTAGTGAATCTAATGCTGATAATAGGTGACGAGTTGCCCGACGATCTGGTTGAGAAAGCACAACCAATTATTGGCAGGGCGCACATGAATGCTTCGGGAGCCAGACCCAGCGGAGACAGAATTGTAATAGCAGGTATTTTAGCCAAGAACTTGCTTTTTATTGGCGATAAAGAAGAATTTGACCAAGTAATAAAAATAATAGAGGGTGAACTTAAATTTAGCACAGGAAAGCGCGGAATACAGCACGACTATAGTTTTCATCACAGAATTGACCGGGTGAACAATACAACTTCGTATGGCTATGGTAAATATGCCAATGCATTTGGCGAATGGTTGTATTATGTGGCTAATACAAAATACGCATTTTCTGGAGAGAAGATAAACCAATTAGTCGATTATTACCTCGATGGAATTTATAAACAATTGGTTTACGGCGTGTACACCGATGTAAGTGTGGAAAATAGAAGTATCGCCCATAAAGCAAGTTTTATTCCTAAGGGTATAGTCGAAATTGAGCGGCTCTTATTAAGTACCGATTATCGTAAAAAGGAGTTGGAAGAGATTATAAAACTTCGAAAGGGAGAAACAGCGTCATCGTTGTCGTTTTGCAAATTCTTTTGGCAAACCGAGCATTTTGTATGCCAGCGTCCTAATTTTTATACAACGGTGAGGATGTTCTCTACCCGAAACCGAAATATGGAACAGCCTTATAATGGACCGGGAATAACCACGCACCACAGAGCAGATGGCACCAATTACCTCATGCTGAAAGGAGATGAATACCTGAATATTTGGCCGGTTTACGACTGGCAGAGAATATCGGGAACAACAATTATGCAAAAGCCCGAGCTACACGGTTCTGGAAATATTCAACTCGATGGTATTACCGATTTTGTTGGTGCAGTAACAGATGGTTGGTATGGTGCAGTTGCCTTCGATTTTAAAAGCCCGCACGATATGCTGGAAGCAAAAAAGTCGTGGTTCTTTTTTGATGATGAATATGTTTGCCTGGGTACCGATATTAATTCTATACCTGATTTACCTGTGGTGACTACTATTAATCAGGTTTTAATGAGAGGCGAAATAAGCATTTTACAAGACAACAAAATACAAACACTTACAAAAGGGAATAGGGAGTTGAAGATGGTTAAATGGGTGCATCACAATAAAATTGGTTATATATTGCCCGAACCGGGCACTCTTGAGTTATCCAATCAACTTGAACAGGGCAGCTGGTCTGACATTACGGATGAGAAAAATGCCTCGGAAGAAATAGTAAATATGGACGTTTTTACTCTGGGGATTAATCATGGAGAAAGACCGAATAATGCATCTTACCAATATATTGTTGTACCCGATGTTACTAAAGAGGAATTAATGAAAACCAGTGGCAACAATCGTAACATTGAAATTATTTTAAACACTCCGGCTGTTCAGGCGGTGAAACACAATACTTTGGAAATCTGTCAGATTGCATTTTATAAAGCAGGAGAAGTAGAAATTACGAAGGACTTAAAAGTTCGTGTAGATAGTCAGGGAATGGCAATGCTTAAAATGAATGGAAACAGAATCGAAGAATTAATCCTTGCCGATCCGTCAAGAAAACTTGGAAGAATGGGGATTACCGTATCGGGAATATACCATGCAAGTGGCGATAATTTTGTTGCATTCCCCGAAACCGATAAAAACCAAACATTTTTTGTGGTGGATCTGCCTCAGGATGTTTATGCAGGCAAAAGTGTAAGCATAAAATTATAGCAACTAATAGAATATAATCGTCATTCGCAAATGTTTAAAGCATTGATTGCTTATAGTAAATATAAAAAATACCCTGATTTCGGACAGGCAGAAGATGGTCATATTTTAATACAAGATCACGGCAATGCGGTATCGTACAGAAGTGTAAAAATTAGAGAATTTTAAAATCAAAATTAATTGAGAAGTTTCGGTGGAAGTTGAAAAAGTAATATTATGGGAATTAAATTCAAAAATTTATTTGCTTTGATTTTGTTTATCACTTGTACAACTTTTACAAATAATACTGTTGGGAAAGCAGAAAAACAAAAATTATTTTTATTCTGATCGACGATCAGGATATGGATGAAATTGGTGCTTATGTTTGTTCTAATTTGGATATAGAACTTCCAACCGACAGAATTTATGATGGAAAAATATACTTCCAGCAATCTCAGGAAAACTGAGTGAACCTGTTTATGATGAGCTTTATTTCGATGGTAACGATGGATACTTGGCTGTAAGGGAAGGAGCATGGAAATTGGTGTTCTCGAAACAAGGTAATTTGGAGTTGTATAATCTTGAAGAAGATATGCTTGAACAAAATAACCTTGCACCTCAAAATCAGAATAAAGTTGATAAATTAAAAACAAGTACGAAAAATGGCGCTCCGAAATGGGAAAACCAATGGGAAAAGAAAATACTAATGCTAACAGGAAAAAGAAAAAATAACGTATTATGAATAGTGTCAAATCATCAATCCTATTAATTATCTTGCTTGTAAGTTCGTTGGCAACTTCCTTTGCTCAAAAAGAAAATCAACCAAATATCCTGATAATCATGACTGACCAGCAAGTCTGGGATGCCGTTGGATATTCGGGCAACAAAATGATTAAAACTCCTAATCTTGACAGGTTGGCAAGTGAAGGTGTAAATTTTAGTCATGCAGTATCTGCCTGTCCGGTTTGTGTTCCATCGCGTACTTCAATTTTAACCGGAAGATTAACTGAAACCACAACAATCAGAGACAACAGAGATGCAAAAACAGGTGAATGTTACTATCCTACATTCGATGAAATATTAGTAAAGCGAGGTTATTTTTCAGAATATGCTGGTAAATTTCATGCACCCGAACACATGGCAAGAGTATATATGAACCCTCCGGTAGAGGGAATGGTTGGTACTGAGCCAATTATGCGTTGGGAATCGTTATATGTGCAGTATGTGAAAAACAAGTTGAAAAAGAGACCTTTAAAACAGGGTGAATTGTATGAAACTACTTTTTATGGTGGCACAGTACCTTACAAACTCCATCCTACAGACCGTTATTATAAATACATGGATACCGGTGAGATTCCAGAAGAAGAACTTGAAAAACGTTTAAGCCAGGCCGATATTCATGGTGTTCTTGATTTACCAGCCGAATATACAATTACTGCGGTTCAGGGCAAACAAACAATAGATGCTTTGGAGCGTTTGAAAGATGAGCAGTTTATTCTAACTTCCTCGTTCCATTGCCCACATGTACCTATTACACCCTCTGAACCGTATGCTTCAATGTACAAAGCCGAGGACATGGTAACACCTTTGTCAATTACAGACAGAAGAGAAAACTCACCCTACAATCCGGGTAAGGAAATACATCCATATAACGACAAAGAGAAGGTAAAATATATGGTTGCCAACTATTACGCTTTTGTAACAGAAATAGACGATTGGGTTGGTAAAATCCTTTCAAAATTAGAGGAACTGAGATTAACGGAAAATACATTGGTTGTTTTTGTTTCCGACCACGGCGAAATGCTTGGCTCGCATGGTATGCGTGGAAAATTTAATTTTTACGAAGAATCGGTTCGCGTACCATTTATTATTCGTTATCCCGGTAAAATAAAACCGGCACAAACCATTTCAACACCGGTTTCTATTCTCAATATTTTTCCAACTGTTCTGGATTATGCAGGATTAAAAAACATCGCAACCGACGGTTATTCGCTAAAAGGTGTTATGGAAGGAACGGAAACTTCAAAATACGATTTTGCCGTTTCTGAATGGCAATGGAGAAATGCAAGCGTTCCGTCAATTATGATTCGAACGGACAACTGGAAATTAATGACTACGCATCGCAGCGGAGGAAAAAATATAGAAGCACTTTTCGATTTGAAAAATGACCCTTACGAGATGAATAATCTTGTGGGTTCAAATCCCGAACGCTTTAAATACAAAGCAAAAGCTGAAGAGTTGCGATCAAAATTAGTGGATTATTTAAATGATGTCAATTATCCGCTTGTTGAAGGAGTAGAGAAAAGAGTTCTAATTCGAAATTAGAAAATTAAAATCAAAATACCGATCATGAAACGACGTGTTTTTGCAAAATTAGCCGGGTTAGGCGCGCTGTCAATGCACGCATTGCCCACCTTGGTTGTTGCCGAAATGAGCTCGACCTTAGCTCGCATTCCTTTGGGCTTATGCAATCATTCATTACGAAGTTTGCAGTTAAATGCCCGGCAATTAATTGAATATGCAATTGAGCAAAAACTGGATTCCGTTCTGTTAAATACATTTCAACCTTTTGAAAGTCTGGAAAAACCGTACTTAACAAATTTGAAAAGTTTGGCTCAATCGAGTGGTATCAGTATTTACATTGGGGCAAGTAGTATAAGTGAAAAATCTCCAAAATTTTCTAAAAATCATAAAAATGCCAAAAATGTTTTAAGTGAAGGAATTCGGGTTGCCGCAACAGTTGGTTCTCCAATAGTAGGTTGCCGCATTGGTAATATCGACGATCGTTATTCTGAAGGAGGAATAAAAGAGCACATTGATGCTGTAATAAAAGTGATGAAATCGATGCGATCACAGGCATTGGATGCAGGAGTAAAGTTCGCTTTTGAAAACCACGCCGGAGATTTGCGTTCAAAAGAATTATTGGAACTTATAAATGAAACCGGAACAGAGATTTGCGGAGCTCTTTTCGACCCTGCAAATTCGGTTTGGGCAATGGAAGATCCAATGCGGGCTTTAAAAGTCCTGGGTGAAAATATTATCTGTACAAGTGTTTGCGATATTATTGCCTGGGAAACCGAAGAGGGGGCAACATTTCAAGGAATGGCAATAGGAGAAGGAATGATAGACTTCCGTTTTTACGCAAAAACAATGGCAGAATTATGTCCGGGAGTGCCGCTCCATGTGGAAACAATTTCAAACTCCGCCCGCCCAATCCCTTTTTTGAAATCTGAATTTTGGAAAGGATTTCCAAATTTGTCGGCGAAAGATATTGTTGACTTTCTTAAACTGATTAAAAATGGAAGTCAGCAAGAAATTATAAAACCACCTGCAAATAAGAATAAACGAACTTTTGATATTGAACTGCAACAATCGGAACTATTAAGTAGCTTTAATTATCTTCGAAAAAATTGTAATGCCGGTGTAAAAAAATAATTAAACTATTTATTGAAACCAATCAACATTGAACCAACATAACATGAATTATCATATAAAAATTAGATCTCAAATTCCAACAACCTATTTTTTTGCCATTGTTTTAATTTTGATTTTTATCAGTCCTCTTTTTTCTTTTGGGAAAAACAGTTCGGTTGAGAAAAAGAAGCGACCCAGTTTATTGTTTATTATGACCGATCAGCAACGATTTGATGCATTAAGTTATGCGGGAAATAAAATCCTGAAAACGCCGAACATGGATCGTTTAGCCAAAGAAGGTGTTTATTTTAAAAATGCCCACACCCAGTGCGCCGTTTGTACTCCGGCGAGGGCATCAATTCTCACAGGTCATGCAGTCGCAAATACAAAAGTTATTTCAAACAAATTAGCGTACGTATCTGAAGAAACCGGAATAATGCCCATGCAAACTTACGATGAGGTATTGGCAGAAAACGGATACGAATGCGAGTATTATGGGAAATGGCATACTCCAACTTTTCGCGCACGGATTTACAAAAATCCGGTAACTGTGGCAGGCAAATCCAAGTCAGAATTGGGTCTCGGAAAAAAAGCTGCTTATCTTAATTACCTTAATCCATATTATCCTGAAAGGGAACTCAAAAAAGGCGAATTAAAAGATACATACACAGAAAGACCTTACTTGCCAGACCCAATCGATTTAAAATTTGAATTGGAGAGACAGGGAAAAGATTCAAACATCAAGGTTGGACAATCAGATATTCATGGGGTTACCAAAATTCCGGCATATTACCATATTTCGGCTTTCGAAGCCGGAAAAACAATTCAGGCTTTAGAAAAGTTAAAGGATAAAACCTTTAGTCTTACCTGTTCATTTCATCACCCACATCCTCCGTATCTGGCATCAGAAAAATACATAAAAATGTATCCACCACGGAATATGGTTTCACCCCCAAGTATTAATGATGATATGATAAATTCACCTTATCTGAGAACGAAAAAAAGAACCAATGAGAAATATTCTGACCCGGAAAAAATAAAATACTTTACTTCTGAATATTATGCAATGGTTAAGGAAGTTGACGATTGGGTTGGAAATATTCTGAATAAACTGGATGAACTGGGATTAACTGAGAATACACTTGTTGTTTTTACCAGCGACCATGGTGAAATGCTGGGAAATCACGGACTTAGAGGTAAGTTCTGCTTTTATGAAGAATCGTCTCATGTTCCGATGATTATAAGGTTTCCGGGAAGGATTAAACCCAAAACAACTATTAAGTCCCCGGTATCAAACATGGATTTATTTGCAACAATTCTGGATTATTTGGAGATGCCCGATCATCCATCCGATGGTGAAAGCCTTCGCAATCTCATTGAAAATGGTGACAACAAAGATGCTTATGTTGTTACCGAATGGCTGAGCGATTTAAAGTCAAAACCGTCTCACATGGTTTTAAAAGATGGTTGGAAATTGATGCTCGCAGATCCTTCTGCAACAACTGATTTGAAGGCTTTATATAACCTAAATGAGGATCCTTACGAATTGAAAAATTTATTGGGGAGTAATCCTGAATATAAAAATTATGCCTCTAAAGTAGCTGAGTTGGAATCCTGTTTCCAGGAATGGATCAAACGAACAACTCCAAATTAATAACATCAAAAAAATGACTATTTCATTCATTAAAATAAAAACGATGAATCATAAATACATCTTAACAACACTTATACTTTTAGTGATTTTTTGTACTGTTTCAGCTCAAAACAAACACGCCGAAAAAAGTAAATTTATGAGTTACAAAGGTCTGGTTATGGCCGGTTACCAGGGTTGGTTTAATTGTGAAGATGATGGCGCAGACAGAGGTTGGACCCATTACAGTAAAGGGGGAAAGTTTGAAGATGGCAGCTGTACCATTGACTATTGGCCTGAAATGGATGAGTACAAAGTAAAATACAAAACTCCTTTTAAATTCGAAGATGGATCACCTGCTTATGTTTTTAGTTCGTTCGACGAAAGTACCGTCGATTTACATTTTAAATGGATGAAAGAATACGGCATTGATGGCGTATTTATGCAGCGATTTTTCTCAGTTCTGACAAGCGAAAATAGAATAAATCATAACGACAAAGTTTTGGCTACAGCCATAAAAGCAGCCAATAAATATGGTGTTGCTATTTGTTTGATGTATGATATCGGTTCGATGGAAGATGACAAATATGAACTGGTTATGGAGGATTGGAAACACCTGGTTGACGACCTTAAACTCACCAATCAGAAAAACAAAACCACCTACCTTTTTCATAACGAAAAACCTCTGGTTGCTTTTTGGGGAATTAGCTCCAGTGGAAGAGAACATGGACATATTCCTGATATATTTAATATCATGGATTTCTTTAAGAACGACCCAGTTTACGGTGGTTGTTCCATTCATTTAGGAATTCCTTCGCGTTGGAGAACTTTGGGATCAGATACGAGAAAGGATCCACGACTACACGAAGTTATAAAACAGGCAGATGTGGTGCATCCTTGGCTGGTGGGGCGTTATAACGAGGAAACTTACGAAGCATATCGACAGGAGAATATTATTGATGATTTAAAATGGTGTAATGAAAATGGAAAATCTTATGCCCCAACAGTATTCCCTGGTTTCTCGTGGTACAACATGAAACCAAATGAAATCTCGGATAAAATTCCAAGGAATAAAGGCGAATTTTATTGGAAACAAATTGTAGGAGCCATTGAAAGCGGTGCCGAAATGATTTATGTAGCCATGTTCGATGAAATTGATGAAGGGACAGCAATAATTAAAATCTCGCAAAAAGTTCCGGTTGGCAAAAGCATTTTTGTGCCTTCCGAAAAAGAAATTCCCACAGATCATTATTTATGGCTAACCGGGATGGCTGGGAAAATGCTTCGCGGCGAGATTCCATTTTCAAAAAAGATGCCCGAAAGAAATTAAGATTTTAACTAAAATGCATTATGTGTAATTTGCAAAATAAAGTATGGATGTTGAAACTAAATCGAATTCTGCCTTTGTTTTTTGCTTTTGTATTTACTATTCCTGTTTTTGCCGGTTCAAATGATACAGAGAATATTAAACTTGAAAAGAATAATTTTAGAATTGTTTTATCGGACAATGAACCCGAGCCTGTTAAAATTGCCATTGAAGCTTTTAAAAAAGATTTCTCAAAGGTAATGGGATTCCAGCCTGTTGTGGCTAACAATGTTGACAATGACAACACATTACCACAAATAGTAATCGTAAACAGGTCATCTGAAGCGCTTAATATACCGTTTGATAAAAATAAAAAACTTGATGGATTTGAGTCACACCGTGTGTATGCAGATCCTAAAACCAACAGAATTTATCTCGAAGGATATGACCTAAGAGGAACTATTTATGCTATTTATACTTTCTCTGAATTTTTTTTAGGTGTACCGCCTTTACATTATTGGAGTTCGTGGGTGCCGGTTAAAAAGAATGAGATTCACATAGCTGGCGAATGCGATATATTCTTTAAATCGCCACAAGTCAGATATCGAAGTATTTTGACGGGCGACCAGGATTTTTTCATGCCCTGGAAAAAGATATCAGATGAAAATCAAAACGTTTGGTTGGAAACAACTCTCCGGCTTAAATTGAATACGGTTGAATGTTATTCAACAATTGAACCCGGTTACAAATTAAGTTATTACGCTTATTTAATCGACAAATATGGATTGGTAATTACTTCACATCATATTGCGGCACTTAATACCTCTTTTTCAACATGGGATACTTATTGGACCGAACAGCGAAATACGACTCCGCCTGAATTACTTCTTTCCAACGAAAAAGAGATTTTAGAATTCTTTAGATACAACGCAGAAACGGTTGTGAAAAATGGGATTGAAAATCTTTGGACAGTTGCATTTAGGGGAAAAGTAGATCAGCCTTTTTGGAGTGTTTTTGATGATGCTCCTGAAAGTGATAAAGACAGAGCTGACGTAATAAATCGGATGCTTCAAATCCAACTGGATATTATTAAGGAAGCAACCGGAAATCCTGATCCCTATGTACGAATTACGTTTTACGATGAACTGGCAAGTTTAATCAAAAGAATTCCTCGAGGCTCTGCCTCGGGGT
>JABMPI010000375.1 GCA_013203755.1 Bacteroidota bacterium | reverse complement strand
GAAGAGCTGAACTTCATCGCTCGAATGGTATTTGTCGAAGGAGAGTCCAGATTGTGCTGCTAATGGGCTGATAAAAAAAATCAGATAACCTATCAGCATAAAGTGTAACAATTTTTTCACCATAGTTAGTTTTTTATGAGTATGAATTTTAATTCTATTTACAAGAAATTTAGGTTTGTGGTTTCTTTTTTGTCAAAATGAAATATTTTTAAGCGGAAAATTACATTTTTTTTTCTAATCATAAAACATAATATCAAGAGCATTTGAACTTGCGCTTAAAGAAGTGGTATTTACTGAAGTAAAATTCAAAAAGTTCAGCAATAAAATTTGCTTATTATCATTAATATCTAAATATTCGCCGTTGTTAAAGTTTATTATGAAATCCAAATCAGAAAACATACCGGTATACAGCCTGCGCAATTTTAGCTCGTCGGAGCAAGACAGTCAGCAATTTCAGGTTGAGGTGTTTGATGCCAACCGACATTTTAGTGTGAAATACCCACACCGTCACGATTTTTTTGAAGTGCTTTATCTTTCTAAGGGGTCAGGTTTTCATGTAATCGATGGTAATAAATATGAAATTAAACCGCCTTGTGTGTTTTTTATGTCGCCGGGACAGGCACATAAAATTGAGTTTTCAAGCGATATCGAAGGATTCATATTTATTTTTACCGAGGAGTTTTATTTAATCAATCAAAGCAATCAAAACCGCTTAATTGAATTTCCTTTCTTTTTTACCCTTCGGCAAGACAATCCGCCACTAACATTAATTACAAAAGAAGATGTTTTGTTTCTCGAAAGTTTATTTAAAAAAGGAATAGCAGAAATTCAACAAGGAGAGAAGTACTCTATTGATTTGCTTCGCTCCCTTCTCGATTTAATTTTAACGTCGAGTTCGACCCTCTATAAAACAGATGAAAACAGATTAAGTAAAGGGAAAGGACACATTGTTGTAAAACGCTTTTTCCAATTGGTGGAAGAGAACTATCAGTTGAACTTAACTGTTGCTGAATATGCCGATAAAATGGCACTGACACCCAATCATCTAACACAAACAGTGAATCAGCTTACCGGAAAAACTTCTTCGCAAATAATTAAAGCAAAACAAATTCTAGAAATTAAACGATTGTTGGTACATACAAACCTTAGTGTTACCGAAATTGCAACTCAATTAAATTTTCCTGATCAATCGTATTTTGCTAAGTTTTTTAAGCGCGAAGTGAGTATTCCTCCTTTGCAGTATCGAACTAAATCGCTAAAGTAGTCTTACAAAAGAGCAAGTTTTTATTTAATTTAATTTGTTGAATACTAATTCAATCACGAAATGAATAAAATGAACCCATTTATTGTAATCCATGAAAATTACCTAAAATAGATGTATTTTTACATTTCGTTTTAAATAATAATGTATTGCTTTGCAAAGTAGAATTTTATTTAAGAAATCTTTGTGTGGCTTTTAGTTTTCCAGTGTAACTTTGTGTAATAACTATACCACAGAGTTACACAAAGTAATCACGGAGTTTCACGGAGATAAAAAACTTTAAAATATTAATCATCAAAAATTATAAAAAATGGCAAATTATTTCAATTCAATTCCTTTACGTGTTCAGTTAGAGCAGTTGGGAAAATGCGATTTCATGGACGAGTCTGAATTCGAAGGAGGTGTAGAAAAACTAGTAGGTAAAAAAATTGTAGTTCTTGGTTGTGGAGCACAAGGATTGGCTCAAGGTTTAAATATGCGCGACAGCGGTTTAGATATTTCTTATGCAATTCGTCAGGTTGAAATCGATGAGAAACAAATCTCATATCAGAATTCAACCGAAAACAATTTTGCAGTTGGAACTTTCGAAGAGATGATTCCTACTGCTGATTTGGTTTTAAACCTTACTCCCGATAAATACCACACTCCGGTAGTAAATGCTGCAGTTCCATTAATGAAAAAAGGCGCTTGTCTTTCGTATTCTCACGGTTTTAATATTGTGGAAGAAGGAAATGAAATTCGCGAAGATATTACTGTTATAATGGTTGCTCCTAAATCTCCGGCATCGGAAGTTAGAGCTGAATTTTTACGTGGTTTTGGTGTTCCAACGTTAATTGCTGTTCACCGCGAAAATGACCCGAATGGCGATGGTTTTGAAATTGCAAAAGCATATTGTGTTGGTACAGGTGGTCATAAAGCTGGTGTATTAAACTCATCGTTTGTTGCCGAGGTTAAGTCTGACTTAATGGGCGAGCAAACCATTCTTTGTGGTGTGTTGCAAACCGGTTCAATCCTTTGTTTCGACAAAATGATTGAAAAAGGAATCGATCCTGGTTATGCATCAAAATTAGTTCAGTACGGTTGGGAAGTTACCACCGAAGCTTTAAAATTAGGTGGTATTACTCACATGATGGACAGACTTTCGAACCCTGCCAAAATTGAAGCGTTTAAATTAGCTGACGAATTAAAAACTATTATGCGCCCACTATTCGAGCATCACATGGACGATATTATGGACGGAACTTTCTCTTCTACAATGATGGAAGATTGGGCTGCCGGCGATAAAAATTTATTGACATGGAGAGCTGCAACCGGTGAAACTGCTTTCGAAAAAACTCCTGCTGGCGATGTTGAAATTAGTGAGCAAGAATACTTCGATAATGGTGTATTAATGATTGCCTTTGTAAAAGCTGGTGTTGAGTTGGCTTTCGACGTAATGGGAGAAGCTGGAATTAAAGCTGAATCTGCTTACTACGAATCGTTGCACGAAACTCCGCTAATTGCAAATACCATTGCACGCAAAAAATTGTTCGAAATGAACCGTGTAATTTCTGACACTGCAGAGTACGGATGCTATTTGTTCGACCATGCTTGTAAACCATTATTGGCTGATTTTATGACCAAAATAGATGCCAACGTAATTGGTAAAAACTTCAACGATGGAAAAGACGGACACGTTGACAATAAAGAGCTGATTGAAATTAACGACGAAATTCGTTACTCTGATGTTGAAATTATTGGTGCTGAATTGCGTGAGGCAATGGAAGCTATGGAAGCAATAATCTAGAAATATTTTATAAATTATTATATTCAAAATGGCTCTGTCGGAAGATGGAGCCATTTTCTTTTTGAGTCCTCATTTTCGAAGCAGGATTCGGTCTAATTTTAAAATATGAAAATGTTTACTCCATCCTGTTCTTATTCCTAAAATGCGATGGGGTAGTACCCTCCTTTTTTTTAAACATGTTGCTGAAATAGAAAATAGATTGAAATCCCAGTTCGTAGCTAATTTCTTTTATGCTTTTGTCGGTGGAAATAAGTAGTTCTTTAGCACGCATAATTCGTAGTTGCAAGTGGTACTGACCTGGCGAAACACCCGTGTATTTTTTAAACATCTTTCGAAAATAGGAGTAGCTAACATGGTGATTTTGCGCCATTGCTTTTAAATCAAATACTTTCTCAATGTTTTGTCGCATTTCAAAACGAATGACTTCAATAACTTTTGCAATTGTTTTCCCCGAAAAACCCTTTTGTTTTTCAAACGATATAATGTAGCCCAACAATTTTATTATCATGCCCGAAGCAATTTGCTGATAACCGGGTTGTTCTTTTTCAACTAAATCAAAAATCTTTAAATAGGTATCAATAAGTTCTTCTTTTATGCCAAAATTGAATACCGGATTTTTAGGATCAAACTGTGGTTGTGCAATTAACTTTCTTGCCAACTCACCATTAAATCCAATGTAATTTTCTGTCCATCCGGTTTTTGTTAGTGGTTTATATCGGTGCCAAACTCCTGGGAAAGTAATAAAAACAGAACCTTTTTTAAGTGGGAATGTACCGTTTGTATTCTCCAAAATACCTTCACCCTCAGTAATATAATTAATCTGAAACTCTTTTAACACGCGACCTTCCTCCCAATTAAAAAAATATTCCGATGGATGGTTTCGCGAAGGATAATTCTCTGTTGGTCCAATTTTAACCGAGCCCGCAACATTAATGTAGAGTCCCCAGTTGTTGTCCTCTTCGCTGGTGGTTAAATATTTTACTTGGTTTTCATACATCAGATTAGGATCAAAAAGTGTAAATAAAATGCCATTTTAAGCATTGTTTTAGCTTACTTACAAATATATATTTGTTTTTCTTTAAACGTGAATCGAAATCATAAAATAAAAAACCAAATTATTTAAACCATTATGCAAGCTTTATTAGGAATTATTTTTCACTCCATTGGCGGATTTGCTTCGGGGAGTTTTTATATGCCATTTAACAAAGTAAAAGGTTGGGCCTGGGAAAGTTATTGGATTGTTGGCGGGCTTTTCTCGTGGTTAATTGTGCCTCCGTTGGCAGCATATTTAACCGTTCCGGGTTTTGTTGAAATTATTTCTGCAAGTTCAGCTCAAATTTTGTTTTTTACTTTTATTATGGGCTTGCTGTGGGGTATTGGCGGATTGACTTATGGACTGGGAGTGCGTTATTTGGGAATGTCTTTGGGTAATTCTGTAGTGTTAGGATTTTGCGCTGCTTTTGGCGCCATTGTTCCTTCTATCTATTATAATATAAATCCTACTGTAGGAAAAATTTCGTTTACCGATATGATGGCAACACCTGGCGGACAGCTGGTATTGCTCGGTGTGTTAGTTTGTTTAATTGGAATTGCTCTTTCGGGAAAAGCCGGGATGATGAAAGAGCGAGAACTTTCGGAGGAAGAACAGAAAAAAAGTGTAGCTGAATTTAGTTTAGTCAAAGGATTGATAATTGCGGTGTTCTCTGGTATTTTGAGTTCGTTTTTTAACTTTGGAATTGAAGCCGGAAAACCAATGGCAGAAGCTGCTGTGGCCGCAGGATTTAATCCATTGTTTCAAAATAACGTAACTTTTGTTGTAATACTTTGGGGCGGTTTATCCACCAACTTAATCTGGACTACCATTCTTAGTTTAAAAAACAAATCGTATGTAGATTTTACCAATAAATCAACACCAATTTCGAAAAATATAATATTTGCAGCGCTTGCCGGAACAACCTGGTTTTTGCAATTTTTCTTTTATGGAATGGGTGAAAGTAAATTAGGGAATGGTGCCTCCTCTTGGATTTTGCACATGTCAACCATTATTTTAACCGCAAATATGTGGGGCATTTATCGCAAGGAATGGACAGGCGTTGCACCAAAAACCAAATGGACAATTACTGCCGGAATTGCAGTAATTCTGTTATCGGTTGTTTTGGTGGGAATTGGAAATGCCATGTAGTTCTAAATTGATTGAAAAGAGAAAAAATACTCTTTTTCGGTGAAGTTAGTTGGAACGAACTCTCCCTTGGAGGAGGTGTAAAAACGAAGACTGAAATGTAATTATTTGAAATCTTGTGTCTTGATACTTGATTCTAAAATCTATAATAAAATGAACCGATTAGCATTCAAAATGTACTTAAATGAAGGGCAAAAAGAGGAATATATAAAACGGCACAATGAAATTTGGCCCGAGTTAAAAACATTATTAAAAAAGGCTGGTGTTAGTGAATATTCCATATTTTTAGATGAAGAGACCAATACACTTTTTGCATTTCAAAAAGTGTCGGGCGATGGAGGTTCGCAAAATTTGGGTGAAACAGAAATCGTTCAGCTTTGGTGGAAATTTATGGCTGACGTTATGAAAACAAATCCCGATAATTCGCCGGTAATGGCTGAATTGGAAGAGGTTTTTTATATGGAATAGATTGATAGAAGATTGAAAAAAAGAGATTGATAGGATTGAAACGGTAACTATTATCAATCTCTATTCAATCCATTCAATCTTAACTCAATCTTTAAAAAATGAAGCTGAAGATATTTATCATTTACAAATAACTTAAACTAAAAAATATGAATCACTTAAAAACTTTACTAAAAGCTATTCTCTTTACTTTTGCATTCTTTGTATTTGTACAGCAGAGTTATGCAAAAACTCAGGTAGTAAAACTGGTTACCGAGTACCACGTAAATCCAATTGGTATTGATATTAAAACACCTCGATTAAGTTGGCAAATTCTTTCTGAAGAAAATAATGTAAGCCAGACAGCTTACGAAATCCGTGTTGCCGATTCAAAGTCGAATCTTTCGAAAAAGAGCAAACAGGTGTGGGCAACCGGAAAAGTACCCAGCGACAAATCGGTAAATATAAGTTATGAGGGAGCTGCATTAGAATCGATGCAACGTGTTTATTGGCAAGTTCGCGCTTGGGATAACAACAACAAAGTAACTGATTGGAGCGAGCCTGCATTTTGGGAAATGGGAATTTTGGAAGAGGCTTTATGGACAGCATCGTGGATTACTTTACCAAATGAAAAAGAAATTGAAGAATCTCAACCTGCACAATATTACAGGAATGAATTTTCTACTGCGAAGAAAATCAAATCAGCCAGAGTTTATGTGACTTCGCACGGGGTTTATGAACTCTATTTGAATGGCAATAAAGTTGGAGATGAGCTTTTTACACCGGGTTGGACGAGTTACAACAAAAGACTTCAATATCAAACCTACGATGTTACTTCCATGCTTCAAAAAAACAATGCAATTGGTGCCGTTTTGGGCGATGGATGGTAT
>JABMPI010000374.1 GCA_013203755.1 Bacteroidota bacterium | reverse complement strand
TTTTAAAAAAAATTCTGCTTCCATTTCAATTTAGTTTCCGTGTGGCATTCTAAAAAACGTTAATCCAAAGTTCAAAGTATGTAACTGCATGGAATAATGCCAGTTAATTCGTCCATTAGACTTATTTGTATGGTGAAATGTTGCAATGGTTCGATGAAATTAGATAGATAATAGGTTAGGAGCCGTTAAGAATTGTGCAACCCAGGCAAATGTTGTAATTTGGAATTAAACTATTTCTGTAAATTGTAGTCGAATGAAGATTGAACGGTTTATTATGAAGCTAAATTCTTTTTTTTCAGAGATATTGGGTTGGTTGCAATCTACCGAAATGTTTGCTCGTCCGTCGAAGCAGCTTCCCGGGAAATGGCAGTTATTTGAATATTACACAGAAATAGAAAGTGATTTGAATAACGTTAATGAGGAGCAACTTAAAGCGGACAAACAGCGCTGGAATATTGAGTTCGCCAAAGATGAAAAATATTTACACGATTCAAATTTGTCAGTTTCATTAATCTCTTCTATTGAAAATGGAATCTGGAGTATTTCAAAAAATTTCGTCACATTAATTCATCCTGAAAATTTTAGGAATAATGTTGAATTCCAATTTGCTTTTGAAAAAGGTGATTTGAAATTGCTTAAAAAGGATGAATTTGGTAGGATTCTATTCTTTGGTTTTTTTAAAAGATTGGGTCCCAACTAAAAGAAAACCCTGTACAAAATTGTACGAGGTATTTGTATTATAATTCTAAAATCTTATAAAAAATTCAAGAGTTTACGGTGCTGTAGTAATTTTGAGATTTATTTATTACCTGTAATAAGTTCTTCCACTACCAAAACGAGGGTTTACCACATTGTTAAATATGGAGCCAAAAGTATAGGTTATTCCAACACTCCCATCAATATTGTAGGCACTTGCCATCTCTTGCAATTGCAGTAAAATATCTGCTTCCGAAAGTTCTTCTCCTGCCAGAGAAAGCTGGTCGTGAATTCGTGCAACACGACCACGAACGCTAAAAGAAAGTCCTTTAATTATTCTGATATTAATTGAGCCTTCTAATTCCAATTTATTTTTTGAGAAATCATGTAAGTAATTAGAACCTTCTATCGACACATTAATCGAACCCCATTTTTCTTGAATTTGGTAGCCGATCTGCAATTGTTGTTGTCCGAGAGTTTCTTGTATTTTATTGTAAATAGTAGTGTCGTTATAGTAATTAATTGATGCGCCAATGCCATATAAAAAACGCAACTGATGATGAGTCGATTCTGAATATGGGAAAAGGTTATATTCTATGGAAGGATAGAATTCTGCCTGAAATTTCATATTGCTAAAAGTGGAAGTCTGAAGTTCAATTTTAGTTCCGGTGGACCAGTGTTGTCCCAGACTTTTAACGATTAAGTTTTCAAGTTGTATCTGAGTTTTATCGCTTGTATGGGTTGAGTCTTCGTAGATGTATTTTGTGCGTGTAAGTCGGTGGTCAAAATCGGTTTCTATTTTCCACTCGGGTGTAATTTTATTCGCTTTAAATGAGTTCCAGAATGAAAATTCTTTTAGCGATTCTTCCGATTCAAACCGTGGACGTGTTTCTAATTCAAATACCCAATCGTTCCATCTGTCGTTTACTTGCTCTTCTTCTTGTCTTCCGGTGTGTTGGATGTTAACTTCTTTGAAAATGGGAGTACGGGCAACATAACGCATTAATCCCATTTTAATCATGTTTGTACGCCCGTCACGAGTCTGATCGCGTGGATCGTCAGGTCGTGATGTGTAAATCAGAGTGTCTGTTAATCCTTGGAATTTTTCTTGTCCGGTAAAAAAGTAGGAGTATTCTCTCCCCCCACTTCCAGTATATTGTCTGGTTTCACGTAGGTACAATTGAGCTTCATTTACATCGCGAACATAATTCACATAAGGAATCTCACGTCGGATGTGATTCATGTCGCAATAGTCGCAATCGATAAAAAGTTTAACCGCATTTTTTCGGAGGCTATCTGATGGCTCTTTTTGCTTTTGCGCATAAGTTGAAAAAGTGAGTAATAAAAAAACGAATGATAATAAAGAGAGATTTTTCATCTGTTAAGTTGGTTTTTTGGTCAAAAGATTTTGACTCTAAAAAATTACAAGGGTTTAAAAGTAATTTAATTTTATTTTTTCAAAATATCCAAAGCGGCAGAAAATAGTTGTTAAAGCCTGTTGGAAACCTAAGGAGAATGGAGATAAAAATTGCAAGATTCATTGGGTTTTGCCAATAATATTCAATAAAAAAAGGGTACTAAAAAGCACCCTTGAATTATGGCAGATAATTATTTTCTACTATTTCCCTCCACAACAGCTCTTTTTTTCTGTGCCTTTTTCAGCAGTAGCACAACTTTTCTTTGCAGCTTCCGGACAGCTTGCTTTTGCAGCTGGTTTTTCTCCACAACAAGCTTTTGCTGCAGTTGCTTTTTTCGCAGTTGCTTTTGTAGTTCCTTTTTTCTCTTTCTTTTCTTTTTCTATCGAAATAGTTGAATTGTCCTCGCTGTCAGCAACAACTGTCACTTTCGATTTTTCAACTGTAATAACTTTTGCAGATACATTTGAAATAGCAATTCCGTAAACTGCAACTAATGTTAAAACTAATAATACTTTTTTCATGATTTTTATTCTAGAGATTAATATTGATTTTCAACAATGTTATCAATAATTACACTTTTATTAATTATTTCAGCTGCAAAATACAAAAAAATGTCAAATCAAAAAATAGTATGAAAGTTTTGTAACCCAAAAAAGGTCGCTCATTTTGAGCGACCTTTAAAATATATCAGTAAAACTGATTTAAATTTTTAATCTATTTTTTCGCAGTTCCACTACAGCATCCACTTTTTGCTGTTGCTGCAGTTTTGTCTCCCGAACAACCTTCTGCTTTTGTATCCGCTTTAGCTGTTGAACAACCTTCGGCTTTTGCATCCGCTTTAGCTGTTGAACAACCTTCGCCTTTAGCTGGTGTTTTTGCAGTAGCAGCGGTTTTTGTACCTTCTTTTTCACCTTCAGGAATTACAACATTGTTGTCATCCATATCAGCAACAATTGTTACTTGTGCATCATCAACTATTACAACGTTAGAACTTGACATTGCCATTGATACTCCATAAGTTGCTACTAAAGCTAATACTAATAATACTTTTTTCATGATTTTCAATTTTGAGTTTTATAACAAATTAATAATTATTTAATTTTAATTTAGACTCAATATTAATAACAATTTAGATTAATTACAAATTAAAATAAGGATTATTTAGTATTTTATTGTGTTGTGGCTGTAAGTATTTGAGAATAAGAGAATAGTGGTAATGTTAATGAGTTGTTAAGGCAAAAATTAATTTTAAAAATTCTGAATCGGTCACAGACTGTTCAGCATCTTCCTGTTATTTGCTTATTATGCCTAATAAAATTAGGTGAATAATAGGATGTAATTATTAGACTGGTATTGATTATTGCTTTAACAGCCGATTGTAATTATCGATAGCAACAAAATAATTTGGATCCTCTACCACATTCACATCGCAAATTTTTTCAGCTTTTTTTATCAGCTTAATACAGTCTTTACTCAAATGGCGAAGGTGAATGGTTTTGCCATCTTTTAAATAACGTTCTGTTAGTTTATTTACGGCTTCAATGGCCGATTGATCCATTATTCGCGACTCTTTAAAATCAACAATAACTTCTTTTGGATCGCCTTGGACATCAAACTTCGAATTGAAAAGAGCAGTTGAACCAAAGAATAGTGGTCCGTATATTTCGTAATGTTTTATACCGTGTTCGTCGATTGTTTTTCTGGCACGAATTCGAATGGCATTTTCCCAGGCAAAAACCAATGCCGAAACAATAACTCCGGCTAGCACTGCAATTGCCAAATCGAAAATTACTGTTAATGCTGTAACCAGCACAATTACAATTAAATCGGATACTGGAATTTTATTGATGATATTAAAAGTACTCCACGCAAATGTTCCGATAACTACCATAAACATAACGCCAACCAGCGCGGCAATCGGTATCATTTCAATGTAGGAGGAAGCAAATAAAATAAAAGCCAATAGCGAAAGTGCAGCAACAATACCGGACAACCGTCCGCGACCGCCGGATTTAATGTTGATTATACTTTGTCCAATCATTGCACAACCACCCATTCCGCCAAAAAAGCCGTTTACAATGTTGGCAGCTCCCTGTGCTACACACTCTTTGTTGCCACTTCCGCGTGTTTCGGTTAGTTCGTCAACCAAACTTAATGTCATTAACGATTCAATTAAACCAACTGCAGCGAGAATCAACGAAAATGGAAGTATTAGTTTTAAGGTCTCTAAGTTGAATGGGATAATTGGAACATTGAAGTTGGGCAATCCGGCTTTAATTCCGGTTCCACCACCCGACAGAATAAAACTTTTAACGGTTTCAGTTTCAATATTTCCAAAAATAGCGATACCCGTAACCACCAAAATTCCAACCAGAGCAGCCGGAATAGCTTTGCTGATTTTTGGGAGAATTATCATAATTGCCATGGTAATTGCAACAAGTCCAAGCATAACAAACATGGATGTTCCGGTTAACCACTCCCCGCCAGATTTAAACATGTTTAATTGTGACAGAAAAATTACGATTGCCAGACCGTTTACAAATCCCATCATTACTGAATGTGGAACCAAACGAATAAATTTCCCCAGTTTAAATGTTCCAAAAAGAAGTTGAATTATTCCTGCCAAAATCAATGCAGCAAAAAGATATTGAAGTCCAGCCATTTCTCCGGTTTGCCCCAAAGCATTTCCTTGCTGAATAAGGCTTACCATAACAACTGCCATGGCTCCGGTAGCTCCGGAAATCATTCCCGGGCGACCGCCAAAAATGGAAGTAATTAAACCCATCATAAATGCTCCGTACAAACCAACAATTGGTGATACTCCTGCCACAAAAGCAAATGCCACTGCTTCGGGCACCAATGCCAGCGAAACGGTTAAACCGGATAGGATATCATCTTTAATACTTCCTTGCTTTTTATCTATAAACGAAAATTGAAATTTCATATTTTAAAAATTAGAAGGAAGATAGAAGACCGGCGACCGAAGTAAAAAGACTGCCCAAAACCGATAAAATCCTCCTGTTTGATTACTGTTGAATCGGAAAATGCCTACTATATTATTTTATTCACAACTACAATCTGGTCGTAAAATTAGCACGCGAAAGTACTGCTTCTTTTAACAAGTATGTTGTAGAGCATGTTTATTGAATTAAGTATTAATGTTGGGTTAATCTGCTTCGAGAGGGAAAAGAGCAAAAAAAAGAACCGTTCCTTTTTTAAGTGGAATAAGGGACGGTTCTTTTTTCCAGAATTGAATCGAACTATTTTACTTCCGGGATTTTAACCGCCCAGGCTAAATCACAAGGCAGGTTTTTTCTTATCTCTTTGAGAGTAGTTCTATAAAACAAAGATTGCGAGCCCCAAATTTCTTTGAACCCTATTTGGCCGGATTCACTAAGTAACCTTCATTTCTTAAAAGATTGATAATACCTTTCTGCCCTGGCAAATGAGCTACCCCAACCATAATAAAAGTAGATTGTTCATTAATGGAAGATTTAATTTTATCAATCCAGAATAAGTTCCTTTTCGTATTTATAGTATTATAAATTAATTTCTTTTTCTCCGTGTTTAAAATTTTTGAATGGGTAAGCATTTCTTTAATCAATGCTAAATCCTGGTTATAATAAGCTTCTTTACGCTTTTTTGCCAGCTGCATGCCAATTGAATCTTGTTTAAGCTCCCTAATTGATTGAACCAACTCTTTTGATTTTTCCTGTAATTTTTCAGAAGAAAATAAAACACTCATATCCCTAATTCCCAAACGATCCAATTCTTCTGCCGAATCCAGTTCAATTATTGATAACTGTTTTTCTTTAGCCATCCTTTTCAATTTTGAATCCATATTAATTCTAGTAAAATTTACATCTAAAAGATAAGTATTGGTTTTAGCCCATTCTAGAGATTCTTTTTTAGTTATTCTAAGCCCTAACCGAACTATGAGAGCGTTTGGATTAAACCTTATTTTTTCGGAGTTAAGATTATAATAAATAAGGAGCATAGAATCTAACAGAGCCAATTCCTTGTCATTTAATAAATCACTATATGTTGTACCAGGTGGTAAATATATTTGTACTGGCTTTATCGAATCTAACTTCTTTGGGATAAAGTAATCGGACTCAACAGCAACTTGTTTTACAGAATTTAAGGCTTCAAACACTCCAGAAATACTGTCTAAAAAATCACCATGCATTCCATGATTTGTGCCAAGCAAATACGAAGGTTCTTTCATTCCGTTTCCTGTTATTTCCCACAATAATCCTCCTTTTGTGCTTTCTCTTCTGCCACAAGAGAAAATTATCAAAAAGATCAATACACAATTTAAAATTGGCTTCGTATTATGCATAGTATTCTTAAATTTTTCTCTTTTTAAAACTATCCTGAATTAGTTTAAAATGCAGACAATTTTCCTCAATCATTTCTTTTCTAATACACTCAATTTTGCTAATTGTACTATATTGAAGCAAGTCATAATAATGTCTATTTTACTTCAGAAATCTTCACTGCCCAGGCTAAATCACAAGGCAGGTTTTGACGCATTTTTTTAGGAATAAAAATCTTCACACCACTATCGGTATTTTGCCATTTTAAATTTCCTTTGGCACCCAGCATCGAAAGTTTTGCATTTTTAGCAGCAAAAATTCCTTTTACTTCAAAAGATTCTGGAATTCCAGCTCCATCTGCTTCTTCCAGATACAGGGCATAAACTGCTTTTGTATCTTTTTGCTGTGTAAGGCAAATATTTTCTGTTTTGAAAGGTTCGATAGCGCGGGTTGAATAAATGGCTTCTCCGTTTACATCAATCCATTTTCCCATGGCATCCAATAATTCATAAGCACCGGCAGGCCATCTTCCATCCGGTCCCGGTCCAATGTTGTAAAGCAGGTTTCCTCCTTTTGCCACAATATCAATTAACATGTGGATGGATTGTTTTGGAGACATAAATTGTGGATTGGGAACCCAAGACCAACCACCACCGGCAATAATGCACGATTCCCATGGATAGGGAAGTTGCGCATCAGGAACACGGTTTTCAGGAGTTAGATAGTTTTGGTTTGGCCCGCGAACCGCCCGATCAACCACAATCAATCCGGGTTGTTTTTCGCGGGCTTTGGCTGCTAACTCACTCATTCTGATATCCTGATTTACGGTTCTTCCTTTTATAAACCCCGATTTTTCGCGAACGTTATATGAATTACGAACTGCTTCAGGTTCCTTTTTTGAAACCCAGCCGCCGTCTAACCAAAGAATATCAACTTTCCCATAATCGGTCATCAGTTCCATGATTTGATTATGTGTGAAATCTACAAATTTCTCCCACTTTTCAGGATACAAATCAGGATCGTAATTTACATTTCTGTCGAAGGGTGGGAATTTAGGATCCCAATAGTTTTCGTTGTGCCAATCGGGTTTAGAGAAATAAGCTCCTGCCCACAAACCTTCAGCACGAAAAGCGTTAAAAATTTCTTTGGTAACATTTGCCTTTGGGTTTCCGCTAAATGGAGACTCCTTACTAGTGATTTTATAATCGGTGTATTTAGAATCGAACATACAAAATCCATCATGATGTTTTGTTGTAAAAACCACATATTTCATACCGGCATTGCTGGCAGCTTTTGCCCATTTTTCAGGATTAAATGCGGTTGGATTAAATGATAACTTCAGATTTTCGTACTCTTTTTTATAGGTGAAATAATCATCTGGATTACTTCCTTTTTTACGCTGGCACCAACCGTAATCCTCCGGACAAATTGACCAGGACTCCACAATTCCCCACTGGCTGTACGATCCCCAGTGCATTAGTAGCCCAAATTTCATGTCTTGCCAGTCGTCTAGTTTTTCAAGTACTTTTTCGTCGGTTGGCCAGGTGTAGTTGGTAACTTCGTGTTCGTATTGTGCATTGGCAATTAATACAAACAAGATTGGGATAAATAGAATTAGTTTTTTCATTTTTATCGGTATTTAATTTTTTTTTCATCAAGTTTTCTGAATACAGAGTTTATTCTGTTGAAATTTTCTTTGGTATGCAACTGCAACTGAAAACTGTCTACTTATTTCCAAGGTCTCCAACTATCTTTCGTCCGTGCAATTCCTTTGCTCCGGTAATTTCCTGAATTTCTGTAACATTTGAATCCAGAACTTTTCCCGCAACTAAAATTGTAATCTTGTCACCCGCTACTTTTATCATTTCACGAATTACTGTCTGTCCTTCCAACGCCGTTGGTTTTCCACCCGAAGTTAGAATTCGTTTTATATTTTCAATTTGAAGTAAATCTCTTACACCTTCAACCGGATTTTCCAACTCATCAATTGCTTTATGAAATGTAACAGGAAGTGGCTTTGCGTATTCAGCCAGAATACGAGTATTTTCAATGTCTATTTGATTTTCGGAAGTAAGTAGCCCAAAAACAATTCCATTTGAACCTGCTTGTTTGGCAAGGTCAATATCCTTTTTCATTTGCTCCACTTCTTCTGTTAAATGAACAAAATTTCCTGCCCGTGGACGTGCCATGGTCATCACCGGAATATTCAACTCTGAAATTGTTTTTTTCATCAATTCAAACGAAGGTGTTAATCCATCGTTGGCAAGATCTGAACACAATTCAATACGGTTTGCACCTCGTTCCTCTGCCAATTTTGCTTCTTCAAATGTTTCTACGCAAGCTTCTTTTATCATCATTATTTCTTATTTTTCACATCAATTTCAAAAGTAGTAAGTACAAACCCATGGTCGGAAGGATACATTATTTTTTTGTTTCCAAACTTTAAAGTTTCTCCGGGAGGACAAACATACGATTCAGAACAGATGGGTTTTAACAAGCCACCTTTGTAATAGATGTAATCAATTCTATCTTCTTTCGAATAGCCAAAATCACCATTTTCATCAATCCCCGAAATCCATGTTTTACCTAACATTTTTAAAGGATCGGGATTAATTTCACGAAAACTATCTGTAAATCCTGCGCCGGTTAGAGCTTTGGATACTGTCCAGTTGACCACTGCACCTTTATGATTAAACGTATCTTTTGCGGCCGATGTCCAATCTAAATGCGAATGACTGTTTAAATCGCCACCTAAAATTACCGGTACACTTTCACTGTTTTTTAAATATTCGTCAATTGAATTAATAATCTTAAAAACCTCATTGTCGCGAGAACCTTTGTTTTCCCAAGCCAAGATTGAATCCTCGGGCAAATGAGTTGGTGCTAATCTAGTATCTGGCAAATAGTGTAACCACGTATCAAAAACTGCAATTGGAATGGAATCGAAAGCCAAAATCTCCACCCCTCCAAAATTAAAAGTTGAGATAGAATCGCGAAATGCCAATTGTTTGGTTATTGGGAATCGGGAATAAATAGAAAGGTTGCTCGAAATTAAATGGTAATCCAGATCCGTTGAGTCTGAAATTAAAGGAGCAGATCCATAGGTTTCAATCATTAATACCACATCTGCTTTCGAAGATTTAATAACCTCGATTACTGACGGTCTACCATCTGCGGGTAATGATTCATCGTTACCGCCGTGCCAAATATTCCAAACCATTACTTTTAATTCAGGATTCTTCTGCTTTTCAGTACAGCTAAATAAGTTGATAGCAATAGTTAGAATAAAAATATATACAAATCGATTCATGCCTCAAATATAAATTATTCTGAATTTAATTAATTACCGCCGACGAATTATCCTGAAATTTTAAAAAGTATCTGAACTTTATAAATTGGCATAAGGTTTGGGTTTCAATCGGTTTTTAATTCAATTGTTAAATATTCTTAGCTTTGTGAAGTTTGAAAATTCAATATGATAAAAGAGAATTTGAAATACAATTTAATAACCATTCTTGGTCCAACGGCAACTGGCAAAACGGGAATTGCGGCAAATTTGGCAAGTCAAATGGGTAGTGAAGTAATTTCGGCAGATTCGCGGCAAGTTTATCGTGGAATGGATTTGGGAACCGGCAAAGATTACGAAGATTATTTTGTGGATGGAGTTGAAGTTCCCTCGCATTTAGTTGATATTGAAGATGCCGGGGTGCATTACAATGTATATCGATTTCAAACCGATTTTATACGGGTTTTTGAAGAGATAAAATCGCGTAATAAAATGCCTGTTTTGTGTGGCGGGAGTGGATTGTATTTGGAAGCAGTTCTAAAAAATTATCGATTAATAGAGGTTCCGCCAAATAAAGAGTTGCGAAAAAATTTGGAAGGGAAAAGCTTAACTGAACTCACCGAAATTCTAAAACAGTTGAAGCCGGAATTACACAATCACACCGATGTGGAAACCGACCGACGTGCGGTGCGTGCTATAGAAATAGAAAAGTATTACGCTGAAAATCCAATTGTGGATACCTCTTATCCTGAAATTAAAAGTTTAAATATTGGTGTTGATTTTGACAGAGAAATGCGCCGGCAAAGAATAACTACACGTTTAAAACAACGTTTGGATGAGGGGATGCTGGATGAAGTTCAGACTTTGCTTGACTCTGGGTTAACACCCGATCAGCTGATCTATTACGGACTGGAATATAAATTTCTGACGCTTCATTTAATTGGTGAACTCTCCTTCGATGAGATGTTTGCCAAACTGGAGATCGCCATTCATCAATTTGCCAAACGACAAATGACCTGGTTTCGCGGAATGGAAAAACGAGGCACAAAAATTCACTGGATTAACGGGCATTTACCAATGGATAAAAAAGTGGGAGAAATTCTGGAGCTGATGAATGCTTAGGGTTTATATTTAATTTGGAATATACTTATGTCAATTCACATCAATGTTATATATTGCATTGAAAATTAGGACGCACTAAAAAAAATCACATAATAATGAATTCTAGAGTCACACAATTTGCTTTTTTGTTTCTGTTTGTTATATCGATTTTTACTGCTTGTAAGAAAGAGGATGAATGGGCACGAATCAATGCTATAAATCCTGAAGCGACTGTTGCAAATCAATTAAATGAGATTGTTGGAGCAGATAACAGTTGTTTGCTAATGACAAACAATAAAAGTGAAATAAAGGTAATTTTTAGCTCCGAAAATTTTGCGGCCGTTGATAATTGCAACGAAGTTCCGGATATCGATTTTTCAAATTCAACTTTAATTATTGGGAAAGTAGAAATTTTGTCTATTTCAGATAAAATAGGGGGGGTAAGTTTAAGTCTGTTAAATAGTACATACAAAATTGAAGTAACGTTAGACAGATGCGCCGAATGCGAGGAGGGAACAGGGTATGCTTATTTTTGGAGGCTTTTCCCGAAAATGGAGTTAGGCTATAATTTAGAGCTGGATATTAATTAGTAAGCTGAGAACCTGAATTAAAATACCCATAAAAAATATCTTAATTCAAGCTCAGACTAAGACTTTTAGTTTTTATCTACTTTCCCAAACCAGTCGTGCCCTTATTAAGTCAATCCCGTCACTTTCTCGCACAACGCTGCAAATGTGATTTTTATCGTCGATAAACTGCTTTTTTACTGCAAGCTGGTCGCTTGGCATTCCCTCTTTTAAAAAGTTGATTTCAAATTCTGCCAGCTCATTTTTTTTGTGAAATTCAAAATCGTAGCTGTTGATAATTCGTTCCAAATAACGCCCACTGTTAAAATGCTGGTTAATATCAATGTCGGTAAAAAGGGCAGGGGAGAACTGTCCGATATCTTCTGATTTTGGAGCTCTTACTTTTTTTGCATTGGCGCCAAATACACTCTCTTCGTAGGTGGGAAAGTTTTCAAAGTTAGTAAGTTCTACAATTCGTTTTGTTTTTAAATCTAAAACCAGCCAACTTGTTGTAGCCTGAATAATGTTATTTCTGTCTTTATCAACAAAATAAAAATCGCGGTAACCATAAAACCGATCTGCACCCCTCGACCAGGTTTCCAAAGTAAAATCTTCACCCCATTTTGGGCGACGGGTAATTTTAACCAGTAACCTCGAAAGTACCCAAAATTGTTGATCTACTTTCAATTTGTCGTAACCAAATCCCAGAATTGCGGCGTGTTCCCAGGCAATGTCTTGCATCTGGTAAAAAAGATAGGAAGTAGATAACTCGCCAAATCGATTAATAAAATAGGAATTTGTGGTGAGATGGTTTTTATGTTTCATGTTTTTGTAATTAGTAGGAATATGGAAGTAAAGAGAACTAAGCTAAAACTTATATCTCCCGACTTCAAACTTTCATTAAACTTTTGTGCAAAAATATTGTTCGGTTTTGATAATCAATAACATTTGTACAATTTTGCAAAAAATTAACGGTTTATGGGAAGAATAATTATAAAAACACCTGAACAAATTGACGGAATCAGAAAAAGTAGTCGTTTGGCGGCACAAACTCTGGATCATGCCGGGCAGTTTGTTGCAGTTGGTGTTTCTACTGAATTTATTGATAATAAAATTGAGGAATTTATTCTTGCCAATAATGCCATTCCTGCAACAAAAGGATACCATGGTTTTCCGAAATCGAGTTGTATCTCGCCCAACAATATAATTTGCCACGGAATACCTTCAAAAAATACGATTTTAAAAGAAGGTGATATTTTAAACATTGATGTTACCACAATTTTAGATGGTTATTATGGCGACACCTCGCGAATGTTTACGGTTGGAAATATTTCTGATGAGGCAGAAAATTTGATTGATACTGCTTGGGATTGCCTGGATTTAGCAATTGAACAGGTAAAACCCGGCAATCATTTTGGAAACATTGGTTTTGTAATAAGTCGCCTGGCAAAGGGAAAAGGATACAGTGTAGTTTACGAATTTTGCGGTCATGGTGTGGGAATCGATTTTCACGAAGAGCCGCAGGTAGACCACACTTCGCGCAGAAATACAGGACCCGTTATGAAAGCGGGAATGATTTTTACCATTGAGCCGATGATTAACCAGGGGAAGCCAAAAGCCGATGTGGATGAAACCGATGGTTGGACGGTACGCACCGTTGATAATAAACTCTCCGCACAATTCGAACATACAATTCTTGTTACCCAAACCGGCTACGAAGTTTTAACCGATGTTCACCAGGATTACGAAATTACCTGATAGAATAATATGATGCGAGATTAAAAGCACAATACTTTTAATCTCGCGGAGTCTAATTTGTTATTTTAATGCCATCTGTGCGAAAATTTACTAATCGGCATTTTCAAATTCAGCTGCATCATTATATATTTCATGTTTTATTCCGAATAAGGAAATAACTTTACCAGATAATAATCCGGAAACAACTGCCAGAACTACTGTTACTGAAATTCCTTTTAGTTGGGCACTAATATCAAGTCCGTCAACAACAACTATAGCCGCCAAACCTCCAAATATACCTGGTATTCCATGGAGATTTGATACTCCGCAGGTATCTATAATTTTATGAAACTTCTCTTGTTTTTCTTGAAATATTGCAAACCCGATAGTTGAAATAGCACCGGCAATAAGTCCGATAATCATTGCTTCGGTATGAGTAGCATAATCGCATGTTGCTCCAATAGCAACTCCACCGGCAAGAGCAGCATTAGCAATGTCGGCAGCATTAATTTTTCCTCTTATTGAAACAGATGCTATATAAGTAGCTATTGTTGAGCCACACAATGCAATAAATACATTTACAACAGTCATTGGAATAGCTTCTACAGGAACGAGTGCCGCACAAAAGCTTGGCCAGAAAACCCATAAAACCATACTTCCCAGTAGTGAATATCTATCCGATGTTGCATCTGCCAATATTGGGATTTCTCTATGTTCTTTTGTAGTCAGTGAAATTGCAGCTGCAATTCCAAAGATAGCTCCAAATGCATGAATCACAATAGAACCACCCGTATCAGCCACTGTTCCTATAAAATTAAAATAGTCGTCTACAACTATCAATTCGTTAAATATATAAAATGGAATAAACAGCAAACCTAATATCATGTACTGATATATTTTTATTCTTCCAAGAAGAGCCCCGGCTGCTATTAGTAGACTGGCAGCACCAAATTCTGCAAGTATAAATTGTTCAATTTCGCCTTTTTCTTCAAAAATGCCAATTCCTTTAATAGCAAGATACATGGGCACAGATACACTAACTAAAAGGAAAGTTGCAGTTATTGCTGAGCGTCCATACTTTTTAACAAAAACCATCAAAAAGCCAAAACCAATTAATAGCATTGCCATAATGTGTATTGCACGGTTGTACTGTTGAATTTCTAAGATGGAAGAAATATCGGTTTGTTGAATTTCTTGTGCATTAACATTAATGGCTGAAACAAGAAGAAAAATGGCTAATGCCACAAATTTTGTAATGTGATTTTTCATAGGTAGTTTAAGATTGTTGATAATTGACAAAGATAATATTCTGTGTTACTTCCGGTAATTTTCTTTTTTGAGGTGTTTACTTAATTAATATTATATTTGCTTGAAATAATGATAGATATGGATATTTTCAATGGAGAGGAGCTCTTAAAATTCACTGAACGGTTC
>JABMPI010000373.1 GCA_013203755.1 Bacteroidota bacterium | reverse complement strand
TTTGATAAGTAACGGAAACTCTTCTCCAAACTGTTCGAAAACTTTGTCTCCAACCAAATCACCCATATAAATCTCAATGAGTTCTTGTAAATTGTTTCCAGCTAAAAAACCATTGTCAACCACCGAAATATTTCCTTCTACACCAGAAATTTCCCAGCTTTCTCCACAATTTGGCAATTGGCCATAATCTTTGTTTAGTATCGTTTTTAAACGATTTCCACCCCAGATTTTGTCGAGGTAAATGGTTTTGAATTTTAAAGGATACAGATCGCTCATAATTTATTAACAATAAATGAATTATAATTATTTCTCTTTTTTACTGAAAACTGTGATTGAGACTGTTGACTAAAAGATATAGTCAACAGCTGCGCGTGTAACAGTTGTTTCGCCAATTCTGGCACCCACTTTCAAATGTTCGGGATGAACCCGATATGTGTCCAAATCTTCCACGTTTTCGAAATGTGAGAGTAAACAAATGTCGTGACTTTTTGAATCAACTTCGTAATTTAAACCCACTTCAATAAATTTAACTTCCTGAATTTTGTCTTTTAAACCTTCAAGCAAAGATTTTAATTCAGCAAGAACTTCTTCTTTTTTACCTGCGGGAAAATCTTTCAATTTAAAAAGAACTACGTGATTTATCATTGCCTCTAAATTTTGTATCTTGTATTTTTATGGCTGCGAAATTAGTGTTTTCTTAGAGGTAAGTTTCAATATTTAATTTGAAAAAACAAAATATAACATTTAATTAGAAAGAATATGTTGGTAATTGGCATTGCGGGAGGATCCGGTTCGGGAAAAACCACAGTGGTTCGAAAAATTCAAGAACAATTTCCAAAAGGCGAAGTATCTATTCTTTCGCACGATTCGTACTATTTCGACAATGCTCATTCGAGTTTGGCGGAACGCCGAAAGAAAAATTTTGACCATCCCGATTCAATTGAATTTGAGTTGATGGTTGAGCATGTTGAAAAATTGAAAACTGGAGAGTCGATTGAAGAGCCGATATATTCTTTTATTACTTGTACACGAGGAGATGAGACTAATGTTGTAAAACCAAAAGGAGTTTTAATAATAGAAGGAATTTTGTGTTTAACTAACAAAGCTTTACGCGATTTAATGGATATTAAAGTTTTTGTTGATTGCGATTCAGATCTTCGCCTTTCAAGAGTTATTCAGCGAGATATGAAAGAGCGGGGACGAAATGTAGAACAGGTTTTAAAACGTTATGAAAAAACGGTTCGTCCAAGTCACCTGCAATTTATTGAACCCACTAAACGCTTTGCAGATATTATTATTCCTCAGGGGGGAATGAATCTGGTAGCCATTCAAATTTTAACTAATCATATTAATCAAACACTAAAATAAAATCAAAATGTTACACAATCTAAACATTGAAGAAGTACTGTTTCTCGACATTGAAACCGTTCCTATTGCTCCCGATTATTCTAAACTTTCGGAGAATTGGCAAAAACTATGGGCACATAAAATGCAGTTTAAAATCGATGGGGGAGAGTCGGCAGATGAGTTGTATGAACGTGCCGGAATATATGCAGAATTTGGAAAGATTATTTGTATTTCAGCCGGGTATGTAACTCAAAAAAACGGTGAATATTTTTTTCGGGTGAAATCGTTTTACGATGATGATGAGAAAAAATTGATTAGCAACTTTTTTAATGCATGGGAAAAATTCTCGCGGGCAGGAAAGCGTAGATTGTGCGGTCATAACGGACAAGAATTTGATTTCCCATACATTGCTAGACGTGCACTTATACATAGTTTAAGGCTTCCAAAAATATTTGATATTGCTGGAGCCAAACCCTGGGAAGTAAAAGATATGTTAATAGATACATTGCAACTTTGGAAATTTGGCGACTACAAACATTATACTTCTCTTTCTTTATTGTGTGAACTGTTTAATGTGCCGACACCAAAAGATGATATTGACGGTAGTCAGGTTGGTACTGTTTATTGGAAGGAAAATGATTTAGATAGAATTGTAAGCTACTGCGAAAAAGATACGCTGGCGGTAGCCAATTTGCTATTAAGATACAAAGGCGATAAAATTATTCCTTTTGAAAATTTGGTGAGTGTTTAGGGAGTGAATGGGTAATCGAGTAATTGAGTGAATGAGTAAATGTGGATTATTCTGAGTTATGATTTTGTCGATGACTCCCGCACAACCAGTTCTGTTTTCAAAACGATTTGTTTGTTAAAATTTTTCTCATTTTTAATGATTTGAAAAAACAGCTTGGCAGCTTCTCTTCCCATTTTCAGAGTGGGGTGTGTTACCGATGTAAGTGATGGATCAACCACGGTAGAATGGAACTCATCGGTAAAACCTACCAAAGCAATGTCATCAGGAATTTTAAGACCTTGTTTTTTTATCTCTTTCATTGCAGCAAAAGCAATGGTGTCGTTAAGTCCAAAAATTGCATCGGGTAATTCTGAATTGTTTAATAATTGTTGGGTTGCACGGGTTGCATCTTCAGTACTCAAATTGCATTCTACTAAATATCGAGGATCAAACTTTAATCCGCACTCTTTTAATCCTTCCAGATAACCTTCTCTGCGATTTTTTGAAATATTTAAATGTTCCGGTCCCGAAATGTAGGCAATTCTTCGGCATCCGTTTTCGTAAAAATGCCGGGTTATTTTTTTTGTGGCATCAATTCCATCAGCAATTACAGTTGGCACTTCCAAGGTTTCACAGATTCTGTCGAAAAATACCAGCGGAATTTCATTGGAAATTAACTGTTCAAAATGTTCAAAATTATTGGTTTCCTGACTTATACAAACAATAAATCCTTCAACTCTCGATTTCAAAAGATTTTCCACCGATTCAATCTCTTTTCCCATTGATTCGTTTGATGAGGCGATTACAATAAAGTATCCGTGCTGTTTTGCAACTTCCTCAATGCCTGAAATTATAGATGAATAGAAATGAGTAACAATATCGGGCACAATAACACCAATCATTTTAGTTTGCTGGCGTAACAAACCCATGGCAAGTGGATTGGGAGTGTAATTCCATTCTTTTGCCAGCTTTTGGATTTTCGTTGTTAGTTCAGGGCTAATGTCAGGGTGGTTTTTTAATGCCCGCGAAACCGAGGAAATGGAAACTCCTAATTCGGTCGCTAGATCTTTTAATGAAATGTGTCTTTTTCCCATTTGGAATTTTGTAGAAAGAAAGACAAATTTAATATTATTCTTTGGGAACAGAAGTTTTAAAGTTCTCTGGTTATAACGATTTTTATATAATCAAATTTTGTACTTCAGAAT
>JABMPI010000372.1 GCA_013203755.1 Bacteroidota bacterium | reverse complement strand
CTTGCAACAGAACCAATGTCTTGCGGATTTTGATAACTTTTTCACATCTTTTTCTGAACTAAATCCAAAAACGTTTTAAGCTTCTCTGACTTTTCAGGGTCTTTGTCTGTTTTGCCAACGGGTATTTCTTCAGGATTTGATGGAGTAAATGCAATAACTGGTATACCTTTTTTGATTGCATATTCATATTCCATCTGAGTATAACTGATTCCAGCACTATTTAACGAGCCATAACGCCCCCCAACAATAAGCAAGTAATAATCACAGGTATCAATCAGTTCTCTTATAAGAGTCCACTGATCTTCATTTGCTGCTGGGAATAATTCCATTCCTACTGGTATGCAATCAAGTTCTAAAAGAGCTTGTATAACTTCCTTTCTTTCTTCGACAAGGTCAACATAAGTCGAACTAATAAAGAATTGATATTTTTTTTCCATTTTTAATGTCTTATGTATGTCATGGTCAAATGTGAGCTAACGCAATATATGATTAAACTTAATCTTATTTCTTTTATATCCGTAATGGTTATTAATCATATATTCCAAATAAGCGATATATGATTAGGTTTATATTAATCTATCCGATAAATTTCGAATTTAACAAATCCAAATTCGGTAATTACCAAATCCAAACATAGATTCATTTTAAATTAACTGCTATGTTCCAGGTAAAGGAATAATCAACCAAGAGTTAACCGATTGATGTTAAGACAGTCTTGCTTTTCGAAAGAAAATGAATTTGATTATTTATTTCCAACTTTCGGTATATAAATCGAAGATATTAAACAAAAAAATCCGGCTCTCACTTTCGTAAAATCCGGATTCGCACTCTAAAAATAAAAAACAATGACCTACTAATTTCTTAAAGCAACCAGAACAATCACAATTACAAGTAAAAGTGTAGCACTTTGGTTATGCGGCGTTTTCATCTTCTTTTGTATTTTCTAGTTCACTTTGTTCCAGTATGAATGTTTCAATATCCTCAATACTAACTGCCGATTCTGGAATATTGCTATCAATAAGGTTAGTTAGAAACATGTTTGCTAAAAATGCTCCCATGTTGTTTTTAATGGCTTTTCCTCTTTCGGTTTCATCCATTTGTTCCTTTAACTCAATGCTTGGAGTCCATAATTGCTGAAACTCCGGTTTATAAATATCACTTGATGCATACCAGGGTTTATTGCTTAATTTATTGATTATCCTGTTTTGTTTTTCAGCAAATTCCTGTTCGGAAACATGCCCATGTAGTGCAAACATTTGAGCCGGTGTTAATGAAATTAGAATCTGATTTGGTTCTAACTTTTTCTCAACTTCGATTTCAATTTCTTCGACCTCGATAGTAGGTTCATCATTGAGAGCCTGGTCAATCAGTGAATCAATAAATTCACCTTTAGAATCTACGTTAGATTCTTCAAATGCGGTTTCAAATTTTTCATTTGTTTCCGCTGTCATTCTGATGGTTTTTACCACCTTTTTTGAATTTGGCATAATATTAAACTTTAAAAATTTAGTACATTTTGGCTGGTATTCCTGCTTGATTTCCATGGTTGACCAGAACCGTATACACTGGTTTTTGGGTTGGTAATCGGGTTAACTTTCCTTCGAAATCGATGGAATTCCGGTATACCTCCATTGGAAACCGGTGAACCTTAGTTTTCCTTGGAAAGCCCTGATAACACAATATGTTTACACTTGTTTTATTATTGTGTATTCAGCTTTCGTATACTGAATTCACAATGAAATTTTAGTTAACCAAGAATTTCCGATTCGTTAACCCGGTATATCCAATCAGGAAAGCACACGATAAACAGAAGCAAATCCAAAGCCCTGGTACCGGACACCTGAAAGAATACACCGGAAAACATTTGTTTTTGTTGGATAAAAAGCAAAAAACCAAAGAACTTTAAGCTTAGTAAAACCCAATTATTACTAAAGCTCAATTCAAATGTAGGTGGTGAAAAATTTGGGGTATAAGGATTGGTAACGATTGAAAAGGATTGGATACGATTCGGAATGAATTAAAACGATTTAAAATTATCGCCACCAAAATTAGCCCTGATTTCTTCTATTGATAGTTTTAATCCTAACCATCTGGCAATACGCTCAATTTCTTTAGGATCGGTAACATTTTTATGAATAGCTATTTTATCTAAAATCAAGTCATGCGACATTCCAAAATGTTCGCAGATGATAACAAACATTCCGACATGTAGTGTTTTTGCTAGTTCTGAATAAAAGGAGAATTTATCAGGGTATTTTTCAATGGCTTTTTTCATTTCTTTAGGAAATTGAACAGAATTCATTTCCAGAACTTCGCGAAGTAAAGCTTTTGTATTTAGTCCATAATGTTTTATATCCTTCATGGTTTAAGATTGTGGTTTTACAAACACGTTTATTCCTGCATCTTTTGCAGCTCCAAAAAATGATTTGATTGAAACCCCGGACTTGCCACTTTTTTGGCATTTGTCAAACTGGCGGTTACAAGCTGTTAAGTCGTAATCAGGATGAAAGCGGCTAATGCGATGAAAGAAGTTGCGGCCGGTTTCTCCGAATTCTGAAGCAAAGGCAACACCCAGTTTAAACCAGTCTCCATAATTACAGGTTAAATCGAGGCGGTGTGATTCAATTCTCTGAACTATAACATCAACTTCGTAATGTGTATTGTTTGCGTAATTAGGAGCTGGAACCTGGGCTTTGGGTTTCTTCTTTTTAGGTTCATTCAGCCATTGTTCCGGGTTAAATGGTTTCCGCTTAACCAGCCATATTTCAGGATTGAATTTTTGTTTCATTTTACCAGGTATTTCGGATTTATGTAAGCTTCAGGATCGTAACAAAGAAAAGTAGCTCTGGAAACATCCTTACAAGCATTGTCCACCTCGATTGAATAGGTTTTATAAATGTATGTAGAGATAGCCTGGAACATTTTAGCATGTGTGTATTTCTTGGTAAGCTCAATTGAAACGATCCATTTAATACCGTTTCCATTTGGCGAAATAAAAAGCAATTCAGTTTCCAGACATGGATCAATTAATAAGCTTGTTTTTAAGGCCTCTACATTTTCAACATGGTCGAAATCTAAAGCTATCAGACCGGAGTGTTTCATTAAGCTCTTTTCGTTGCGTTTGCTGAAAATACCGGAGAAAGTAACATAAGGAAATTTTGAAGCTTTAAACACTCTGTTTTCTGCCTTCCCGGAAATTAACCTCAATTGATGTGTGCGCTCTTTTAAATAGTTGCTTGTTAAAGCCCGGTACACATCTGCCATGGAGATAGTTTTATACGGAACCACGTTTTTAACCGGCTCTTTGTAATAACTAAATTGTGGTTGTTTTTTCATCATTTTATTTTTTTCTCATAGAATGGATGGTATCTGACTTAAAAACTGTAAACTATGTAAACCATTTGTGTTAATACACAGATAATCAATCTTTTAGCTCTATTTTTTAATGTAATCCGAGTTTTCACTAAATTAACCATAAGTATTTGTTGTTCAGTTTAATATGAATGGATTACAATAGGTTGCAATGGTTTACATGTTTTTAAATTAAATTTTTGATAGTGTAAACCTTGTAAACCATATGTAATCTTTTAGTAGGCTGAATATCAGTAGTTGTTTATAGTAGGTTTACATAGATTACTTAGTTTACAGAATAATTTCTACATCATTAACTTCGATGGTATTTCCTTTCTTTTGAAATGCAAATTGGTAACACGAATTAAATATCTTATCGGTATAAGCGACCCCCCTATTTTTTTGTGAACCCCGGATAAAGGATTTGTTCGCCTCTGAGGTTAATAAACTTTTGAGGCTGTTTTTGTCAAGAAATTTGATATTGTTGCTTTTGCAATACGTAACATATTTTGGGTATAGATTTGGATATTTTATTTGAATAATTCCATCGCCGGTATTATCGTATTTGAGGCGATAATCAGCCATGTTATTGTACAATGTTTCATCGTACTTATTAATATTACAATGTCTAATCCCATAGGCAACGGCATTCCAAAATATATTTACTGCATTTGATTCTTTTAGTAATTCATCTTGATTTAATGCACGTTCAATAATTTGTGATGTAGCTTCATTAAAAGAGAATGGAAAAGAAAGTTTATTATGTAAAAGTTTTGCGGGGGTAAGTAGCAAAGCGACATGATTTAGCATACGCTCTCGTAAATTTTTTGATATTTCGGATTGTTTTAAATCTTTAAGATTTTCGCTATATATTTCTTTAAAATTCGCAGCAAAATATTCACGATGCTTCAGAATATCCAATAGAACATTTCCCAAGCCAATTTCAGCCTCATTCTTTAATGTATCAAAAGCTTCTTTTTGCTCGTCCGAAAAATTTTGTTTCTCGAATGAGGCTAAAATCATCCGGGAAAAAACAGCTGATTTTTCAACCGGCAATTCATTACCGTCCAATATAATCCCTGACTTAATCACTAAACTTTGTGTACGGTTATCATTCGATTTAACCCCGGTTGTTCGCCCTGCGCCATCGTAAGCGGTGAGGATAAAATCCTGAGCATTTTCCTCCGTGTCGGAAGTATATTCTTTAAAATAGAATAATGAGTTAAGCCGGGTAGAAACAATGCGGCTTAGTGCTGTAATTGTGGCATTGTTTAGGGCTGTTCCTATGGTATCTTTACCAAATACGGAAAGCAAACGTTCAACAAACGATGTTTTCCCGGTTCCATAGTCGCCATGCAAGAATAGGAAAGGAAAAAATCCTACCTGATTAAAAACAATGTCGCGAAAAACGGATAGGATAAGAAAAAGGATTCCTATTATTCCATTCGATTCAAACGATTGAAAGTAATACTTTGCCCAGCTTTCAAAAGTTAAATTACCAGGCCGGAAACTATAAAGTCGGTTTGTGTCATGACTGGCATCGTTAATATTAGCAATACCAAATGAAGGTAAATAGTAGCTCTTGTTTTCATTTGTATCTGAGATAATACCCAGCTCGTTTACTTTTTCAACCTGGTTCGATTGTGTAATTACCGAATCGGCAAATGCATAAATATTATGTTCTGGTATGTAGCCCAAAACATCGATATAAAAGGCTTCGCTTTCATCATCCATCAAACGGGAGAAAATCAAATTGAGATTTTCTGTACCACCAATGAAGGTACACCGGTTCGATTTTAGAATGGTTTCGAAAGTTGCCAACTTCATTTCTGAAGAGTAAACCTCAATAAAATTTGTTTCACCGGTGTAACGCTGAATTTTAATTATCCGTTTGGAATTGTTTGTACCATTATTCAGGTGAAATACACTTTGCATAACAAAATTTGAAAGCTCTTTTGTTCTTGTGCCTTTACCTCTGGTTTCTTCCAAAAAGTACTTGCCATTTTCAATAAAAAAACCATTCTTTTTCTGATCTTCAGAAGGGTTCTTACTATCTGGAATTTTATCGGTATAGTCCATTAATTCAATTGGGTTTGCAAATAGGTTTTTTCTGCTTTAAGAAGTGCGTCACAGTCGTTCATAAAATCGTTGTAATCTTCACGAAGCTGTGCAATAAAAACGATTGTAACAGGTGAAACAGGAAACTTTATAAGCCGATTGTATTTTTCCTTTGTCTGCTTAGTTTGGCACTCCATGGCCAGTT